>WRIM01000010.1 GCA_009782725.1 Alphaproteobacteria bacterium
AAATACGCGCTTAACTTTTTCAAGCGTTCTTTCCAATCATCCGCCTCTACCGCGTCCATTTTGTTTAATACTATTATTTCCGGCTTTGAAGTCAAATCGGCGCCGGATAATTCGTCATAAGATTCTATTTCCTTAGCGATTGATTTATAGCGCGCGACCCAATCATCTTCGGTTCCGTCGATTATATGAAGTATCATTTTCGTGCGTTCGGCGTGGCCCAAGAATCGGTCTCCCAACCCTACTCCGGTCGACGCACCCGTGATTAATCCGGGTAAATCGACAAGCACGAATTCGCGTTCATGCGCGTACATAACGCCCAATTGGGGGTTCAAAGTTGTGAACGGATAGTTTGCGATTTTTGGCCGCGCCGCGGTTACCGCCGCCAACAAAGTCGATTTTCCCGCGTTCGGAAACCCGACAAGCCCGATATCCGCGATTAATTTAAGCTGGAGAATTATATTGCGTTCTTCCCCCGGCAGACCATTATTAAATTGCCGCGGCGCACGGTTGGTCGGCGATTTGAAATGAAGATTTCCCCACCCGCCGTTGCCGCCCCTGACCGCGCGGTATTCCATGCCGTTTTCAGACAAATCCGCGTATTCGATTTCTTCATTTTCGGAAAGTATTACGGTTCCGGTCGGCACGTCCAAAACAAGAGTATCTCCGGATTTGCCGGTGCGGCCGCGGCCCGAACCATTTTCCCCGCGTTCCGCTTTGAAATGCTGTTTAAATCGATAATCTATCAGGGTGTTTACGTTTGGCACGCTGCGAAATATTATATCCCCGCCGCGGCCGCCGTCGCCGCCGTCCGGCCCGCCGTATTCGATATATTTTTCGCGGCGAAACGAAGCGCTGCCGTTGCCGCCGTCGCCCGCTTTGAGATTAATTTTTGCTCTGTCCAGAAACTTCATAATGATGAATGATATCGTAATTCAGACTAAATGCAAGTGGTATAAAAACTTGCGTCAAAGCTTTTTTTATGTATAATATTACCGATATCGGGTGTTCCGGTATTGAGGCTGGAGACCTCACAAAACGAAAATCCTGCTGCGGCAGGAGGATGCCGAATATATTGAATAAGGCATGCTATTCGTTTTGATAGTCTTTAACCTCCTGCCACCTTTTTTCACAAGGTGGTTTTTTTATGGAAGAAAAGAAATGGCAAGGCAAAGTTACGACAATGTGGTTGGCAAGAAATTAAGACGCATACGCGCGCATTTGCGCCGCTCGGAAAAAGAAATGGCGGAATATTTAAAAGTACCGTTGCAAAAATACAGAGAATTCGAATCTGGCGAGCGTCAGCCGGAAAACTTTCCGGCCGATATCGTGATGCTGATGTTCATAGATATATGAAATCAATTCATCTGTTCGAATGTCATTTTCTGGCCGTCGGACGCCTTTAACAGCAATTCGTTCCCGGAAAGCTTATAAGATTCTACCATTGGCATGAATTTGAAAAACTCGCGCTCTACGCGCATTGCGGTCTCGTTTATACCCATCATCATCGTCGACGCAAACATGCCGAATTTTATCTTGCCCCCGCTTATTTCATACGGGCCGTTATAGCGATTCACAACTTGGCCGAAAACGCGGTTTTCATCCGCCGCGAAATTCAAAGTAATCGTCGTGCCTTCGACATTCGCGGTGAATTCTTTGCCGCGAAGCGATTGGGGCGCCTCGTCTGCGGCGCATGCGACCAATGGCAATAATAATGCAAGCGCGGTTAAGTTTTTTCTCATTTTCCACTCCTTTGTTAAAAATATTTATGAAGGCTTTGTCCGTTTTTGGAAAGCCATGACTTTGCGCGCTCTACGCCGGGGCCGTATAAAACGCGCACCAACGCCCAGAATTGCGGCGAATGATCCATGTGCCGCATGTGCGACAATTCATGCATAATGACATAGCGCATAATCTGCGGCGGCGCAAAGGCCAAACGCCACGAGAACGACATTGTCCCGGTGCTTGAACAGCTTCCCCACCGGCTTGACGTGTCGCGCACGGCGACGCGCTTTGGACGGAATTCTAATGGCACGGCCGCGATTTCACGCTTTACGGCATTCAAGAATTGCTTTTTTATTTCATCCCGAACGCGCCGCTCGAAAAATTCGGGCGCGCCGCCTACAACGATTGCGGATTGCTGATTTATGATTGCTGATTTATCGTTCGTTATGATTACTTCTTCGCCGAAAATTGTTATTGTGTCGCCCGGATTCAATTTGCTTTTCACCGGGGCGCGGGCGAATATGCGTTCAAGCCACCTGCGCTTTTCTTCGACGAAAGTAACCGCGCGCGCATGACCCGTCCACCGCGGCAGCGTTATATGAAGCTCGCGCACGGGGGCGACTTTGGGTCTCAGCACGATGTTTCGCACCCCGGATTTAGTTGTAAAAATAATCGGAATTTCTTCGCCGGTTGATAACGTAAAATTATCGTTCTTCATTTCTTTATGTTCTTTCGGATTCTGGCCGCGATAGATGATGCATCGAATCCAAAATGCTTATAGACTTCCGCGCCCGGCCCGCCTTCGCCGAACGTGTCTATTCCGACGATGTCGTCCGCGAATTCATGCCAAGCGTATGTCGCGCCGGCTTCGATCACGGTGACATGGCCACGCAATATTGTGCGCTTGTATTTATCGGAATGCAAGCGGAAAATTTCGCATGACGGCATGCTGACCACGTTGGCGGAAACCTTGGCGGAGGCAAGCTTTTTTTGTACTTCCAGCGCCAATGAAACCTCTGACCCGGTTGCTATTATTGTAACCGTCGGGCGCGGTGATTCGGAAATTATATATCCGCCGTACTCTATGTCGTCGGGTGCGGCCACGTCCGGCGGATTCGGGAAATCTTGACGTGTCAGCACCAACGCGACCGGGCCGTCTTCGCACCGCAATGCGAATTCCATGCATGACGCAACCTCGGCCGCATTGCACGGCCGCATAACAATCATGTTTGGAATCATGCGCAATGATGCAAGATGTTCAATCGGTTGATGCGTTACGCCGTCTTCGCCAAGCGCCACAGAATCATGCGTGAACACATATAGTACGGGTTGTTTCATCAATGCGGAAAGTCGGATTGCGGGACGCATATAATCGCTGAACACCAAGAATGTTCCGCCATAAGGACGAAATCCAGACAAAGCCAATCCGTTCATAATCGCGGCCATTCCATGCTCTCGCACTCCATAACGGATATAATTGCCGCGATAGTCGCCCGCCTTGATATCTTTCGCATCATCGGGCCGGGTATTATTGCTTGGCGTTAAATCGGCGCTTCCCCCGATTATTTTATCCGGCCAAGCATCAAGCGTGATTTTAATGGCGCGACCGAAAATTCTGCGCGTAGATTCCGGTTTGGTCGAAGGCGCCAAGGTCGCAATAATATCCGGTATCGGCAAATCAAAGACAACGTCTTTGGTTTCCGGCGACTCTGAAAATGTCGGGGTATTGATTTTTATATTCCGCAAACGCGCCCACAAAGCGTCCGCATTCGCTTGAATCGTAAACGGCGGGCCGTCGCGCCCCAACTTTTGATATACCGCCGCCGCGTCCGCCGCGGTTAACGGAGTGCCATGAACCGTGGCCGTGCCTGCAAGTTCCGACAAATACCCGATTTGCGTTTTGCATACGATAAGGGTCGGCTTTTTCAAGCGACGCGTTAGGGTCAGCGCGCGGTTTATTTCAAGCGTATTCATGCCGTCGATTTCAATGGTTGCCCAATTTGCGGCCAAAAACCGCGCGGGCATATCTTCGCTTGTCGCAACTTTCCCGTCGATTGAAATCCCGTTGTCGTCCCACATTACGACAAGATTATCCAATTTATAATGTCCGGCGAATGAAATTGCTTCTTGGGATATTCCTTCCATTAAATCGCCGTCGGAACACATGCAATAGATTTGAGGTTTGAAGTTTGAAGTTTGAGATTCGCGGGCAGATTTTATTTTTGTGGCCAATGCCATTCCAACAGCATTTGCAAGGCCTTGGCCCAGTGGGCCGGTCGAGGTTTCTATGCCGGGAAGCGCGCCGTATTCCGGATGCCCTTGGGTTCTTGCGCCCAATTGGCGGAACGCACGCAAATCATCGACCGATACATCATATCCAGACAAATACAGCGTCGCGTAAAGCATCGCGGACGCGTGCCCCATGGACAGCACAAAGCGGTCTCGGTCAGCCCAATCAGGAACGTTCGGATTAAACCGCAAATGGTTTGCAAACAATGTCGTAATAACATCCGCCATGCCTAACGGCGCGCCGGGATGTCCGCTTTGCGCGGCTTGGACTTGGTCGATTGACAATGCACGGACAGCGTTGGCCATGGCGCGCAGCTCTATTGCGTTAAAATTGTCGCGTCGATTGAAAAGCATTACATTCTCGTCTTATTTGTGATAGCATTATAGAATGAAATTAATAGGAAATGCAATATGATAAAAATCTGGACTGACGGTTCTTGTTTGGGTAATCCCGGGCCGGGGGGATGGGCATTTATTGCCACAGACGGCGCAAAAACCGTGGAACGTTCGGGCGGAGAAAATCCGACCACGAACAACCGTATGGAATTAATGGCGGTGATTCGCGCGCTGTCCATTATTAAAAACCGCGAAGTGGAAATTCACACGGATTCGCAATACGTAAAAAACGGCATGCAGACTTGGATGAAAAATTGGAAGCGCAATAATTGGCGCACTGCGGATAAAAAACCGGTAAAGAATCAAGATTTATGGCAGAAATTGGACGAGCTTGCAGCCGAATTTAAAATAGAATGGGTATGGGTGCGCGGGCATGACGGCAATCCGATGAACGAACGCGCGGACGAATTGGCGCGATGCGCGGCGGAATCTAGTTTTTAAATCCCAATCCGACTATGAACATTTCAACGCTGTCTTTGCGGGATGCGCCGGGTTTGATATGCGCGACTTTATCAAAGTGCTTTTTTATGTCATTCAACAATTCATTCGTAGTGCCGCCGGTAAAAGATTTCGCAACGAAAGTTCCGCCTGGCTTTAAAGTTTCTTTGGCGAAATCCCACGCGTATTCCAACAAAGTCATTTGGCGAAGATGATCGGTTTTTTGATGCCCCGTCGTGTTCGGCGCCATGTCTGACAAAACTACATCTATTTTATCCGGCGCTTTTTCGTTCAGCCAGGCAAGCGCCTCGTCCGTTGTGAAATCGCCTTCGTAAAATTCGACATTCGGGATTGGTTTTATGGCCAGTAAATCCATAGCAATAACATGCGATTTTGGAAACTCGCGCGCGATATATTGCGACCAAGAACCCGGCGCGGCGCCCAAATCCACCACAACCTGACCGTCTTTTAAAAATTTATATTTATCGTTGATTTCGGTCAGCTTGTAAACGGCGCGCGCGCGATAGCCTTCTTTGTGCGCGCGTTCCACGTACGGATCTTTCGCCTGGCGTTGAAGCCATGCGACGGAAGATTTTTTCGATGCAATTTTTTTGTTCGTTATTTTCATGTTGTGATTTTATCGCGTTTCGACTGCGATAATTGTTGAAGCCTTTCTTTTTCGGTTTTTTGCAGTTCTTGGAATGCAAGGTGTTTATCCCGGAATGCTTTTGCCTTTTTCGGATTTGTGAACCAACTGGGTTTTTCTTTGCCGTCCATATAAGTCAAAACCACCATATGTTCGATTTTACGTTTTCCGAATCTTTTAACCATTTCGATTTCAGAAACCGTATCAAGACATTTCGCAAGGGCTTTGTTATAAAAATCATTCGCGTCATTTTTTGCAAAATCTCCGTAAAACACTGATCGACAAACGCCGGCATTTTCGTATGCCACCCATACATAATAAAACGGTTGCGACACGGGTTCCGGTTTTTTATCGGAGTCTAACATTTCCCAAAAGTCTTTTGGCGCAGGTACTTTGCGTTCGTTGAATTTCGGCTCTGTTATCGATACGACCGGCCCTTTGAATACATATCGTAAAAGCGAGTTCTTGATATTCATTTATATTCCTTTGCGTTATTCTCTCTCGCTTTTATTCTAACTATCCGCGCCCGGCATGTTCTTCATCATCTCCATTAATTTGTCGGGGCTTCCGAACGATGATAATTGTTTCATTTGGCTGCGCATTTTTTCAAAGTTTTTTAACAATGCCTCGACATCACGAACGGATACTCCCGCGCCCGATGCGATGCGCGCCTTGCGCGATGCCAATATTATTTCGGGATGCGCGCGTTCGGGTGGCGTCATGGATTGAATTATCGCCATTTGTTTGTTTATCGCGCCGTCGGTCGCCTTGTCCTTTAACGCGCCGGCCATTTGCGACATGCCCGGAATTAATTTTATAAGCGCGCCGATGCTTCCCATTTTCTTAATCTGTTTTATTTGCTTCATCATATCGTCCAGAGTAAATTCCCCGCTGAACATTTTCATCATCGTGTTTTCGGCGTCTTTTTCGGATATGTGTTCTTGGGCTTTTTCGACCAACGACACTACGTCGCCCATGCCCAAAATGCGCGACGCCACGCGGTCGGGATAAAATGGCTCAATGTCGCCTATCTTTTCCCCGGTGCCGGTGAATAATACGGGCGCGCCGGTCTCACAGCGCATAGACAATATCGCCCCGCCCCGCGCGTCGCCGTCCGCGCGCGTCATTATCAATCCCGTGATGCCCAATTGATTGTTGAATTCGCGCGCAACGTTCAATGATTCTTGGCCGGCCATTGCGTCGGCCGTAAGCATGATGTCGGTCGGATTCAGAATCTTTTTCAAGTCGCGCAGCTCGGTCATCAAGGCTTCATCGATTTGCAAACGCCCGGCGGTATCGATTATTAAAACATCGCTTTTATTTTCTTTTAAAGCGCGGCGCGCAATATCGGCCGGCTTTTCGTTTTCGATGATTGGTAATGAATCCGCGCCCGCCTGACGCGCAAGCATTTCAAGTTGTTCGCGCGCGCTTGGGCGATAGATATCGGTGGACGCAAGCGTAACGGAACGCCCTGACTTTTTATAATGCAACGCCAATTTGCCCGCGGTTGTGGTTTTCCCGGTGCCTTGAAGTCCCACAAGCATGATTATTTGTGACGTGTGATTTGTGACTTGTGATTCGCCGCCAAGAATGTTAACCAATTCGTCGTATACGATTTTCGCAACTTGTTCCGCTGGTTTTATATTATCAATGATTTTTTGACCGGTCGCTTTGTCTTTAATCTCTGCAAGCATTTTTTTTACAACGGGCAACGCCACGTCAGCTTCAAGCAGCGCGATGCGGATTTCAGACAAAGCATCGTCAAGCATGTCGGCCGTCAAATGCGTACGCCCTGTTAATTTCGCAAAAGTAGTACCGAGTCTTCGGGTTAAATTATCAAACATGCTGAGATTTTACACCGGTAATAAGGGAATTGCAAACTATTTCAAATATCTTTTTAAATACTTGCCTGTGGGGGATTCGGGGATTTTTGCGACCGCTTCGGGCGTGCCGGCGGCCACGACCATACCGCCCGCGTCGCCCCCGCCCGGGCCCAAATCGATGACCCAATCCGCGGTTTTGATTACTTCCAAATTGTGTTCGATTACGATAACCGTATTGCCCGCATCCGCCAATTCATGCAGAACCGAAAGCAACATTTTGATGTCTTCGAAATGCAATCCCGTGGTCGGTTCGTCCAATATATACAGAGTGCGACCGGTGCTGCGCGCCGCCAATTCTTTGGATAATTTTACACGCTGAGCCTCTCCGCCTGACAATTCCAACGAAGATTGCCCCAATTTGATATAGTCCAATCCTACGCGTTTTAATAATTCCAATTTATTTTTAATCAGCGGGACATTTATAAAGAATCTGTACGCTTCATCGACGGTCATATTCAATACGTCCGCAATGGATTTGTCTTTGTATTTTACTTTCAACGTTTCGTCGTTATATCGCGCGCCGTGACATACGTCGCATTCGACATAAACGTCGGGCAAGAAATTCATTTCTATTTTTATGCTGCCGTCGCCTTGGCATGCTTCGCACCTTCCGCCTTTGACATTGAAAGAGAATCTGCCGGCGGCATATCCGCGCGCCTTAGACTCTGGCAATGCGGCATAAAAATCACGAATATGAGTAAACAACCCGGTATACGTCGCCGGATTAGAACGCGGGCTTCGCCCGATTGGCGATTGATCGATATCGACGACTTTGTCGATATTTTCAATGCCAGTTATTTTATCATGCGCGCCGATATCAAATTTCGAACCGTGAAGCGCGCGCATAATCGCGGGATACAAAGTATTAATCAACAGCGTTGATTTCCCGGAACCAGAAACCCCAGTCAGCGCGATTAATTTCCCAAGCGGAATTTCAACATTAACATCTTTTAAATTATTCGCGCGCGCGCCCTTGATTACAATTTTTTCACCTGTGCCGGCGCGCCGCGACTTTGGAGTATCGATTTTCTTTTTCCCGGCCAAATATTGCCCCGTTAATGAATCTTTGTTTTTTATAACGACATCCGGAGTGCCGGCGGCAACAATGTTTCCGCCGTGAACGCCCGCCGCGCGGCCAATGTCGATAAGGTAATCGGCGGCGCGCATCGCGTCTTCGTCATGTTCGACAACGATAACAGTATTGTCTTTATCGCGCAGAGTTTTCAAAGTATCCAACAATTTATCATTGTCGGATTGATGCAGACCAATGGACGGCTCGTCCAAAACATAAAGCACGCCCGTCAATCCCGAACCGATTTGCGAGGCAAGACGAATGCGCTGCGCTTCGCCGCCGCTGAGCGTTCCGGCATTGCGCGACAGCGTCAAATATCCCAATCCCACGTTCTGCAAAAATTCAAGACGCGACGTGATTTCGCGCAATATTACGCGCGCGATTTCGTTTTGTTTTTGCGTCAAATGCGCGGGCAATTCACGAAACCATTCAAGCGATTTCTTCACAGACATTTCGGACACGTCCATTATGTCTTTGCCATTTATTTTGACGCATAACGCTTGGATATTCAAACGCTTTCCGTGACATATCGGGCATGGGCGCGCCGATTGAAATTTTTCCAAGAATTCGCGCATCATGGCGGAGTCGGATTCGCGCCAGCGACGCTCTAAATTTCCCATTACTCCTTCGAACGGCTTGTCATATTCATACCCGTTCCAATTGATATGTATCGGAGTATCTCCCGTGCCGTATAATATTAAATTTTGCTGTTCTTCGGTCAGACTGTTCCAAGGCTTTGACATTGGGATTTTGTATTGCTTTGAAAGTGCTTCCAACAAATGTTCATATTGGGTAATCATGCCGCCGCGCGACCAAGGCGCAATCGCGCCTTCGCGCAAGCTTAACGTTCCGTCCGGCACAACCAATGCCGGCGACATATTTAATTGTATGCCTAATCCGTCGCACGAAGTGCATGCGCCGACCGGCGCATTGAATGAAAACAATCGCGGCTCTATTTTCGGAACTGTGAATCCGGATACGGGGCACGCGAATTCTTGGGAATATAAAATGTCTTCGTTGGTGTCAAGACGGCGCACCAAAACGCTTCCCGGCACAAGGCGAAGAGAAGATTCGAACGAAGCAGAAAGCCGAGACACGAATTCATCATCGTCTTTGTTCGGTATCGCCAATCTGTCCACTATTACAAAAATATTATGCTTTTTATTCTTATCCAAATTCGGCGGCGCAGATAAATTTGCCAATTCGCCGTCTATTATCGCGCGCTGATACCCTTGCTTTACCAAAAACGCCAATTCTTTTTTATATTCGCCTTTGCGTTCGCGCACCAACGGCGCCATGACGTAAATCTTGGTGCCGGCGGGAATTTTCATCGTCCATTCGACCATTTCCGGAATGGTCTGCGAAGATATGGGCAAACCGGTCACGGGAGAATGCGGCACGCCGACGCGTGCCCAAAGCAAACGGAAATAATCATAAATTTCGGTTACCGTCCCAACGGTCGAGCGCGGATTTTTCGACGTGGTTTTTTGCTCTATGGCGATTGCGGGGGACAAACCTTCGATAAAATCGACATCCGGCTTACGCTGCATATCCAAAAACTGACGCGCATAGGACGATAAAGATTCCACATATCGGCGTTGTCCTTCGGCGTAAATGGTATTGAATGCAAGGCTTGATTTGCCCGAACCAGACACGCCTGTAATGACCACCAATTTGTTCTTTGGTATGTCGATATCGATATTTTTCAAGTTGTTTTCGCGTGCGCCGCGAATTTTTATAGCGTTCATAATGGGGGTAATATAAGGGATTTCCGAAAAATTACAAGGGCATTATTCAGAAATCAACGCCGCCGGCGACAAAGTAATCCCAGATTTGCGCGTATGGTCTGCGCCCAATTTCGGGGCAAGTTTGCCATTGACATAAACATCCAATCCACCCGCGTTTCCGACGGTTGCTTTGGGTCCCGTCGCCGGCGCATAGTACACGTCGCCCGGCATCATCACGCGAGAGAAAAGCGTAGAGCCTTTGGAGTCTTCGACTTTCAGCCATGTTTCCGCATTCGCTTGCAAAATTACCGATGCCGCCCCGCGATTTTCCGTGCCGAATTGTTCTTTGACCGGGATTTTATATTCGGGCACGGGCATTTGCGCCAAATCTTGGGCCGCGTCAATCGGCGCGTTATCAGTTCTTTGATTATTTGCGACCATGGATACAAGGTAAAATCCCGCGATTATTACCAATATCACCACAACCAACCCGGCAAGCCATTTCCAAAAGCGCACGATATTCGATATTACGCGCCCGATGAAGCTTCGAACAATCGACAATATTCCGCGACGTGGCTTTACGGGCACGGGGACAGGCTCGCTTTCATCGTTTTCTTTGATAATTCCCATTTCCAGCTTGATTTTATTTACGATTATATCCGGGTCAAGTTCCAACTCTATGGCCAAATTGCGCGCAAAGCCCAACAAATACACCAATTCTGGGATTTTTTTGTATTCGCCCGTCTCAATCGCTTCCAAAAAGTCTTCGCGTATGCACAATTGCCGCGCTATGGTGGTCAACTCGCGCTTTCTGCGACCCGTTGTGCGGGCGTGCTTTAAAAGTTCTGCTGCGGTTTTCCCAAAGTAAATATCATTGGACATATTTTTTCCTTTTTATTTGTCTGACATTATAAATTAATCAAAGCGATGCGCAACCGAAAAATTCCGCGATCGTTTTTTCTAATTCGGATGCATTGGATATTTGGTTTACGCGCACACGGAATGGCGCCGAATCCGGCATCCCCGCACTGTACCATGCGGCATGTTTGCGAAACAACGGCACGCCCGCGCGTTCGCCGTAATATTCGACAATCGAATGCAAATGCTCAAGAATCAAATCGACATTCTTTATTTGCGGTTTGTGATTGGTTAATTCGCCAAGCAGCCAAGGATTTCCAAGAATCGCGCGGCCAATCATCGCGCCGTTCGCGCCCAATTTCTCAACCGCCGACATATCATCCCGCGTCTTTATATCGCCGTTGAATATTATTGGAAAGTCTTTAAATTGCGCTTTGAGTTTTGCGCATTCGTTCCAATCCGCCCGGCCCGCATAACCCGCCGCGCGCGTGCGGCCATGGATTGTTGCAAATTGCGCGCCCTCTTCCCGCGCGATTTTTATTAATTCGGCAGAATCAAGATGCGACGCATCCCACCCAAGTCGCGTTTTTACAGACACCGGGATTTTCACCGCACGCGCAACAGCCGCAACAATGCGCCCGGCCAACGCATGATCGCGCATAAGGAATGCGCCCGCACCCGCCTTTGTCGCAACTTTGGGCACCGGGCATCCCATGTTTATATCGATCCATGATGCGCCGCTTTGCTCTAAAATTTTGGCGCCGTCCGCCATTATTTTCGGATCGGCCCCGAATATCTGCGCGCCAATTAATCCCATGTCCGCATATGTATCAAAATTGCGACGATTCCCGGTGGTAAAGTCGCGTTTCCCGCGGTGTGTAAGCGCATGACATGAAATCATCTCGGTCAGTAATGGCGCGCCAGGCGCGCATTTGCGAAGAATTTGCCGATACGGCTGGTCGGTGATGCCCGCCAGCGGCGCCGCGAATATGGGCGGGGGAATGATAAGATTCTTAAGAT
>WRIM01000011.1 GCA_009782725.1 Alphaproteobacteria bacterium
GACTTTTTTCGGATTGCCGCTTCCGCCTTTTTAGAGTTAAAGGTCATCCATATATCCCCGCCTTTGGCATTCTTATCAACCGCAAAGTTCGATTCGGTCACATTGTTCCAAAAACTTTTGGGCGGCGTACGGCCGTTAAACACCCGCTTTATGGAGTGCCCGTCTTTTTTGAAATAATAAGGCTCGCCCAAAACTATGTCGACATACCCCGCAACATTGTCCAATATGGTCATATATTCGTCGATGCCAACGACCGGCAAGAACGGGCGAAGCGCAAGCAATGTCGGAATTCCCGCCTTTTTCAAATCTATAATCGTTTGGCACCGCGCGTCTGGGGACGGCACCGGCGCAGGCTCAAGATAATTATTTTCGGCCGAATATCTCGAAATGCTTATCCCGACGACAAGCACTTTGCCCTTGGCCTTTTGAACATGGTTATAGTATTGCAGCGATTCGATTTGACTTTGATTAAAGGTAGTTCTTGTTGTTAATGTCGCGTTACAGCTGAAAACGCGGCTGTGCGCGATGCCCGACAATATCCCCATTCCGTCCACCATTCGTGGCGGCGCAAAGCTGTCCGTGTCGCCGCTTATATAAATCATTCTGTGGGGATTGTTTTTGTTCTTTTCTAAAAACCATACGACATCGTTGGCGTTCGCGCTTTCATATTGGCAAAACCCGTCTTGAAGATAACAAAACGCGCAATTATTAGGACAAGGTTTATCGCGGGCAATCGGCCCAAGCGATACCATTGCGCGCGCATCGTCAAGATAGAAAGAATCGGACGCGGTTCTGTGGCCGCAAAGCTGTTCCGCGATCGAACGATTTTGATCAAAAATAAGATGAGTCACCGCCATTCTTCATCGTCCAATCAATTTAATTTCATCCAATAAATATCGCGCAAATATTCTCCTTCTTGAATAGTTTCGGCATACTCAAGTCCCAACTTTTTCAATGCTTTGATGCTGGCGATATTTTCCGGATGCGTTGTTGCGATAATATAATCGAATCCCAAAGTCTTTGCCGCTTCCGGATGCCCGGAAATCAGACGCGACAACAATCCGTGTCCGCGCGCCGCCGACTGGATTAACCATCCGCCGGTTTCCACCACCCGCTTGTCGGCAATGTCCAATATCTCTTTACAATGCGACAATGTTTCTTGTTTTACATAAAGCTGGGCCATTCCAACTAATTTCCCGTCGATATAAATCCCGTCGGGCGGCAATGCGTAATCAGCATTAAATAAATTATTCAGCTCTGTTTCGGTATAAGGGATAAGAAATTCCGGCCGCGTCAAATCATCATAAACGGCCTTTATAAGAGTACGCAACGCGCCCTCATCAGATTTGGGTATTTTTTTGTACACAATGTCCATTATTGTTTTACACCAGTTTTTCTTTTTTTATTTCTTCGGTTAAAGATGTCAGGTTTAAATCCGAATCGTAAATGGCATTCAGAATAAACGGCGCGCCGGCATCCAGATATTTGAAAAAGAATTTGTCTGTCGCCGGCATCGGAATGGATTCGATGTCGGCCCGGTCTATCCATACGAATTCGCCTTCGATGCATTCCGGCGGGGAAACATTATCAATTTCCGCCGTATAAATAAAATTAATCCAATTGAATTTTATGGGCGAGGTTTCGGTCAAAATGCCCAAAGTTTGAACCCGCGCCGCGTCCAATTTGATGCCGGTTTCTTCGAATACTTCGCGTAACGCCGCGGTTGTTGGGTCTTCGAAAGGCTCCACCTTGCCCCCTATCGGAATATACTTGCCGCTCCAAGGATCTTTCGCACGTTTGAGCAGCAAGAACCGATCCCCATGCCGCAAAATGCACGCCACAGCCGCCCTCTTCTGACCGATTATTGCATCTGTCATGATTTCTTCCTGTTTATTATTATATCGCTGATTTCTATTTGTTTCGGGGTTTTTAAAATGGATAACATTTCTTTGGCGACGTATTCCGGATTCATAAATTCGGCGGCCTTGTCCGAACCGTCGTATTTCTTAAAGAAATTCGTATTCATGCCGCCGGTAAAGACATTGATTACGCGGCATGGGGATTTTGCCAAATCAACGCGAAGGTTATCGCCGAATCCGCGTTGCGCGTATTTCGACGCGCCATACGTTATATGATTCGGTTTCCCACCCAAAGCGGCCGTCGAAATCACATTCAAAACATCCGCGCCGTTCTTTTTGATTAAATCGAATAACAAAGACGTCAGAAAAATCGGCGCGATTGCGTTGACGCGCATGGTGGCTTCCAACTCCGCATAGTCTATTGCCCCGACCGGCTGACCACTGAACAATCCGGCGCAATGAACAAGTGCATCAAATTCGGAATATTTTTCTTTTATTATATTCGCCGCCGCAACAATAGAATGTTCATCCGCCAAATCCGTTGGAATATGCGCGCAATCGTAATCCGGCCGCGACCGCGAAAGATTCACGATTTCGATGCCGTCGGCAATACAAAGCTTTGCAAATTCTTTGCCAAGCCCGTCGCTTGCCCCTGTTATAATTATCCGTTTCATGCTTAATCCTTTTGCATAATTATAGGGCGGATTTCGACAAAATTCAATAAACAAAATCGCGCCAGCGGCGCGATAAAAAGTCAGATGATTTTCATTCATTAGACCGGCTTGCGATGTTTGGCGGGGTGAAGTGTATTAAACATACATGAACCCCGCCAAACATCGCAATGCGGCCCGGATGAGGTAATTACTTGCGAACACCATATTGTGCAATACCAATTTCTATGCCGCCCGGAATAGTATATATTCCGAACTTCATACCTGCGGCCATTTGATTCCCCAATATTTCAACCGCGCCGCCGGCCAAGAATTTTTCCCGGGTCGCGTCATAGTCTTTCACCGTCAAATATGCTATCGTGTGCGGCTTAATCTGGGTTCCGTCGGGCAATGTAAACAAACCTATGACGCCTGCGAATGGCCAGAATTGGCGACGCGCGCGCATGCTGAAATAGTCAAGACCCATGGGCGTCGTCTCGCCGAATTTTTCATATTGAATTCCCAAAGTATTGTTTAAAAACGATAATGTTTCTTCCGGCGCCGCCGAATAGAATTCCGACCATGAAAGCGCGCCTTCGTTCTTCATGGGATTCGCGCGCACGAAAACCCACCCGCCCAATATGACGATAATCAGCAATGTATAAAAACCGATTTTATAAAATCGAAGCTTTTTCTTTTCCATGTTCATTCCTTTTGGTTGATTAGGTTATTATTCCCAATTGACGAAAATAAACCCGACTGTACTTTATACACGTCGGGTCTGTTTTTGCAAACTCGGCGGACCGAAATCTAGTTCAGCGGCGCCCCCCAGTTTTGTTGTATCTGTCTTTCGGCATCCATCGGTGATATTAACACCTGAGGAGTCAGCATGACGACCAAAACGTCGCGCGCGGATGAAGATTCGCGGCTTCCGCCCAATGCTATGAAATCCGGCTTGCCTAATCCATACCGCGTATCGTTATTCGCTTGGCGTTCAAAGCCGGACAACACCAACATCTGGCCCGATTCCATGATTACTTCCTGCATAAATGAACGTTCTTCGACATCCGGCAATTGCAGCGTTACCGCGCCGATTGTTTCAGACCTCATCTGAATCAATTCGCGTATGCTCATTTTGAAAAGCAGCAATATCCGGCCGTTTTCCAAAATATTCGGAAGCAATTGCATATTGAATCCGGTTTCCAAATCGTCTTGGTCGACGGTCGACGATTCGACAGTTGTAAAGTTGCGCGATTCGAATCGTTTGATATACCCGGTCTTGCGCGTGTTCGATACCGGCGCGATGCGATTGCTTCGCGTTGTAACGCCGACGTTCGTCACCAATGATATTTTGCCTTGTTTTGCCAATGCTTGGATAAGCGCGGTCGAACCCGCAACCGGCCCGAGCGACCCCGCATTGATTGCGCCCGCATTCGGCCCCGCAGGCGTGCCCCCAGGATTGGTGCCGCCGGTAACCGTACGTCCAGCATCAACGGACGTCAATCCCGCCAAAACCGCGACATTCAAACCGGATGCCGCCGCCTGGGTAGTGCCAGACAGGTTATTAACCGGGTTGGAAACAACATTTAATCCGGTCGCCGAATTAATCGCCGCGGCAAGATTCAGACCGAACGCAGAATTATTTGTAATGGAAACTTGCAAAACTTTGACATCGATTGTGACCAATTGGGAAAGGCGCCTGTTTTGACGCTCTATATATTCCGAAACGCGCGATTGCACGCTTGGCGGCGCGGTTACCGTGATTGTGCCAAGACTGCGCGATACTGTGAATTTTGCGCTGTCCGATCCGCCGATCATGCTTCCGACCGCTTTTTCAATTTCTTCCCATTCGCGCAGGTTCGATTCCAACGCCACAGAGTTTCCGTCATCCGTATGCATACGCGATTGATAGCTTATATCCGTGCCCAATGCGTACAGAGAAAAAGTCTTGGTTTCGGTTTCATAAAACACAACCGATTGTTTGTCGTAATACCATAACAAATCCAAATCCGTCGCAACTTGGGAAAGCAATCCCGACAACTTTCCGGTATACGCGATGTTCATTGTTTTCTTTAATTTTTCGTTCGACACCTGGCCGTCTATTTTCACGGGAATATTTGTCACAGAATGTATATTGTTCGCCAAGACTTGCAATGATACGGGATCGTTCAGCAATATGGTGATGCCAGTGTCGTCTTCGAATTCGTTCGGCAATTTATTGCGATGTTCCAAAACCACAGACCGGTCGCCAAGCCACACGTTTTCAGAAACGGAAATTGTATCGTTGGATACTTTGGCCATGGGGTTTTTCGCCATTTGGAAAGCATCGTACGCGTTAACAAAATCATGATCGACGGCGCCGGCCACTTGCTGAGACTCTTTTTTGGCGCAGCCAAAAGCAAAGAGCAAAGAGCAAAGAGCAAAGAGCAAATATGTTTTTTTCATGTTATCCCTCTATACAAACAACAATTATTGCTATTTGCTAATTGCTATTTGATAATTAATTTTTTGGCGTTTGCGCCAAAAAATTATTCCCCACCCGAAGTCGTCACGACGACAACCCGGTTTCCTTTGTAAAATTTTGCGTGCGGCGCCGGATTCGCGCGCGAGAAATTGCGAACCAATGCCGACGACACGTCAAGATATCTTCCTTTGAACACTGCCGAAGCCTGAATAGGATATTCGCGGGACGTCGCCCATACAAGGTCCCAGCCTTCCTTATTGCTCCAATCTTGCAACACATCGCGCAATGTTTGACCCGATGCCACTATCCATGAACGAACTTGGTCTGCTTTGCCTTCCGCGGGTTCCGCGTCATGTTCTGCGTATTCGGTATCATCGACCGCAATGTCGGATCCGTCCCAACCAAAGCCGCCGCCGCTGTTTCCTATGAATGCGCCGTTGTCGCCGAATTCAACCATATTTCCGAACGCGCCGTTCATCGATATATTGTTGACGACGGCCATGCGCCGGGCGTTCGCCGCCGCGCGCTCTTGATTAATTTGACGGCCAGACCGCGACATGGCAAGAACAGAAGCGCCGTCGTCTTCCATCATTTCCGCATGCATCAGTGGCATTTCCGCATTATGCTCGTATATATTGAATCCGCGCGGCGCAGGATATCCGTGCGTCATGTTCGCGCCGCCCGAAAAGGCAAAAGGATTGTTGCGGCTTCCGCCGAACATGCCGCCCGCATTTATATTATTTTCAACGACCAAATCCGCGCCGATATTCGACACTATCTTTATGTTTTCATCGCCGCCGGCAAAATTCTGGCTGATATTATTATCTACCGATATGGGCGCAAGCTGCATATCCGCGTCCGAACCCGGCGCGGGCCACACGCCGTTATAAACCTCAACCTCGGGGCATGGGTCGACGAATGGGGGAATATCTTGAACCGGGGCGGCGTCATAATATACGGGTTCCGCTGCGCCAGCGCACGGAGTTTCATAACCGCATACAGGACCGTCCGGTTCCCAAACCGGCGGCAGACCGCTTGCAAACGCGTACCCGACGCACGTCGCAAAAAGCGCGAAAATAAAGATATTCCGGAACATTTAGCTTCCTTTCCTATGGTATTATAAAAAGATTGTAACAAGTTGGGCGAATCGGAGCAAGGGAAAAAATAACGAATCGCAAATCGTAAATTTTGTGTTATACTGGTTAAAAAAGGCACGCATATGAACTTCTCTACCCCTGAAATAATTATCATAACATTGGCCGTTGTTATCATATTAATATGCGCGTTCGTGATGTTTTCCATTCATGCAAGCCTTCGCCGAACCAAAACGCTTGAGGTTTCAGTCGCAAAAATAGCCGGCGCCATTTTAAAAATGCAATCTATGTTAAAGGCCCGCGCCGCATCCGACATGGTGGCCCAAAATGCGGAAATAATTTACCAAGATTTGTTGCAGCATTTAACACCGATAATGCGCGCTTCGGAAATTTCCATGCGCGATACTTCGGAACATGAGCTTTGGCGCGCATTGGGCGGAATTCTGGACGAATATAATAAGAATCCGTTCGTGCTGGAACAGCTTCGCCGTCTTATAAAGCTGGACTCTTCAATTGCGCGCGCGACAGATGCGTTTTTAAATCGGGCCGAGCATTTATTAAGGCACCTTGCCGCGGCCGACCCGGACGGCATATTGGCATCAAGTTTTGCGGACGGATTATTGGGGCAAAGCATGACTTTGCTTTCCCAGGCAAAACAATTGGCAAATCAATAAGTTTGGGATTCGACGGCAAATTCAAATGTTTTATTTTGATGCATGGTCTTGATTTCTTCAATCGCCTTTCTTATGGCTTGGGCGTCTTCGTGTCGAGAAATATTTGTATTCAATTCCAACGGATTGATTGTCCAAAGCTCGTCCTCTTGGCCATAATTTCTCATCGCGCCTAATCGCACATCCATGCTAAGCGGGCTTATATCCGAGAATAAATCTATGACATGGCCGGATTCGTGCCGCAAATCAAGCAAGAAGTTATCGACGCCTTTGTACATTGGAAAATCGAAATTAATAAATAAGTCCCTTGTCGGCGCAACCACCATTAACTTTGCCCCGACGGCATGCGTGACTTTCATTTTGGGAAGGCGAAGTTTTTCTTTGAATACTTCGGAAAGGCCCAAATCCGATATCTTTTTGAACTTATCTTTGTCGAAATTAATCAGCGGGATTTTTTCTTCATTGATATCGGCATTTATCACATCTATCAGCTTGTCCATAAAAAGCTGGGCAAAATCAACCCGTGTCTCGGTCGGCATAGAATCCCACCCAAGAATCCGTGGCGCAATATCCGGCAACTTCATCGTGCGAATAAACGCGCCCGTCAGGTATTTTGCAAATTCTTTGTTATTTTCCACGGACATCTTTTCGACAAGCTTTTTGGTGTTGAACACCTTTTGCTCTGTCGTTACCGGTTCGAAAATGTCTTCGGGCAGTTTCATATTTTATTCCTTTTTCCTAATTATTATAGCACAAATCCTTAATTAGAGTGTATAATGACTTTTATGTTGAACAAAGACACCATTATTTCTATATCGAAAAAACGGAACGAGCCGGGGTGGTTACTTGATTGGCGGCTTGCCGCATATGAAGCGTGGAAAAAAATGCCGGAACCCCATTGGGCCGAAATCGATTACGCGCCGATTGATTACGATTCTTTATCTTATTATAAGGAACCGGGCACGGCACCCGTCCGCGATAATTCGGATTTAAAGAAAATATATGAAAAAATGAAGCTGCCCATTGCGGAACAAAACGCCCTTCTTGGCATGGCGACGGACGTGGTCATAGACAGCCGAAGCGTTCATACATCGTACACCGTGGAATTGGAACGTCTGGGGATTATATTTTTGCCATTTTCCGAAGCGGTTGAATGCCACCCCGAATTAATAAAAAAATATCTTGGAAGCGTGGTACCGCCCGGCGACAATTTTTTCGCGGCGCTCAACGCGGCGGTATTTTCCGACGGAACGTTTGTCTTTGTTCCGCGGGATACTAAATGCCCGATTGATTTGGCGTCTTACTTTCGTATAGAAACCGCGCATATCGGCCAGTTCGAGCGAACATTGATAATTGCCGAACCGGGCGCCGAGTTATCATATTTGGAAGGGTGCAGCGCCCCGCGCCGCCCAAACCACCAACTTCACAGCGGCGTTGTCGAAGTAATCGTGCAAGATAACGCAATCGTAAAATACGCAACGGTTCAAAATTGGTATGCGGGAGAATACAGTTCTTCAACACGAAAACAAACCGGCGGCATATATAACTTTGTCACAAAACGCGGGCGCGTTGGCGCGGCCGCGCAATTACTATGGACTCAGGTTGAAGTTGGAAGCGCGGCGACATGGAAATACCCAAGCAGTATTTTGGCGGGCGATTACGCGCATTCGGATTTTTATTCGCTAAGCATCACGCGCGGGGGCCAGCAAGCCGACACGGGAACAAAAATGATTCACGTCGGAAATAATACCACATCTAATATAGTATCATACGGAGTCGCATTGGAAGAATCGCGCCAAACATTTCGTTCGTTGGTACATTTTGGCGCGAATACGACGGGCGCCAAAAACGCAACCAATTGCGATTCGAAAATCATAGGCGACCGGGCGGTTATAAACACGTTCCCGACGATATTCCACGGCAACGGAAAAAACGACCAATCGCACGAAGCATCCACCGGAGCCGTTCCCGCGGACGCCCTCGCCTTTCTTGCCTTTGCCGGAATCCCGGCCGACGAAGCAACGGCATTAATCATCGGCGGCGCGGCGGCGCCGGTATTAAAACGCCTTCCCATGGAATTTTTGGTGGAATCGAAACAGCTGATACAAATGGCATTGGCACAGGAGTAATTATGAAAAACAAACCAATACTTTCGATAAAAAATCTTACCATGTCGCATGCAGGCAAAGAATTGCTGCATGATGTTAATCTTGATATCGACGCGGGCACGCGACATTTGATTCGCGGCGCGAATGGTTCGGGTAAGACGACGCTTGTCCAAACTATTGCCGGCGCGCCGAACTATAACGTCGATTCCGGCAAGATTATTTTCGACGGCAAAGATATTACGAAATTATCCACAACCGAACGGGCGTTGGCCGGAATATTTCTGGGGGCGCAAATCGTGCCGGAAATCCCGGGATTGACGGTTACTTCATTTTTAAAGCATTCCTTGTCCGCGCATGCGGCCGCATCCGGCCATGAATTGTCGGCGGGAGAATTCTTCAAAGACCTTGCGCGGGCGCGCGAACAATTAAATATCCCGGAAAACTGGCTAAGCCGAAGCATAAATGTCGGATTTTCCGGGGGCGAGAAAAAGCGCCTTTTATTCTTGCACCTTTTAATGTTAAAGCCGAAATTGGCGGTACTGGACGAGCCTGACTCTGGCGCGGATGCGGCGGCCCAAAAACTTTTCGCAAACGCAATCTTTGAAATGAATAAAAACGGCACGACATTTATTGTCATATCTCACCAAGAAAAATTCACAGAAATGTTGAACCCGACCGCAATAACGACTTTGGATCACGGCCGAATTGTGATATAATTATGTAAACTAAATAAAAGGATATAAAATGCCAGCGAAAAAAACACGCGCGACCCCCGCGCCAAAAACCCAATCCCCGAACACTATGGGACTTTGGCTTTGGAAAATGCCTTTGAAATTTACGGCGTTATCTGTCGGGATTCTTGTCGGATTCTTTCTTATTCTTGCATTAATCGGATTTATTATCACGCTGGCCAAAGGGCCCGAAGCCGCGTATGACATCGGATTCTCGGCATCACTGATAAGCGTGCCGATGATACTTTTATTCTTGGCCGCATGCGTGTTTGCGATATATAAATGCGTGAAATGGCTGCCCAATACGTCGCTTGACCGAACGGGTTATGTTGCGATCGACACAGGCGCAAGCATTATACAAATCTTTTTATTCGCGCTGCCCTTTATTATCGGATTTGCAGGATACACGGGATTAATGGCGTTTATCGTATATCTTGGGATGCAGAACAACCCGCTGTTCATCGTCGCGTACGCGGCCGTGATACTTCTTGGCCTTTATTTAATCGGGGTTATAATATCAAGCACGGTTGCGACATTCCGCCGCGGCCAATCCATGAATATCCCAAGGTGGAAATTATTGGCATCCATTCCCTTTGGGCTAAGCGCGATATTCTTCCCGGGATTTTTCTTACCCGAAGCTAAAAAGCCGGCGCCCGCCCTTATGCCGAAAACCAAATGGTTCGGGGCATTCATCAATTGGATTGTTGCGCGCCCGGCAAACGCGATTATCGTATTCGCGCTGTCGACCGTCG
>WRIM01000012.1 GCA_009782725.1 Alphaproteobacteria bacterium
TGCGTTCAATGTGAAATTCTTGTTGGACAACGCGGGTCAGATTGACGGGGATAAATTCCAACTTGCAATGCAAGATCCGTTAAGCCCGACGGTTATGCAATCCACAGACAAGAAAACAGATTGTTTGTTTATATTAATGCCAATGAGAATGTAAAAAATCAATCTAACGGCACATCTGCTTTGCGTTTGCTTCGTTTTTTGCTCGGTCATGTATGTTCGTATACACTCCCTCGCAAAAAACTTGCAATACGCAGCATCTGCACCATTATCTTGATTTTTTTGGTTTTCTATCGAAAAAATATCGCGCCTTTGGCGCGATTTTGTTTTATGTCATAAATTGATTTCTATATATTTGCATGCTATAATTCGGAAACGAACCGAAGGAACAATCATGAATATCATGGATATAAAACCGGGTGGAAATCCGCCGCAAAGAATGACCGCAATAATCGAAGTCGCCGAAGGCGGCAACGTAAAGTACGAAATCGACAAAGAAATTGGAATTCTTCGCGTCGACCGCGTTTTGCATACTCCGGTGTCTTATCCTGCGAATTATGGGTATTTTCCGGGGACTTTGGGCGACGACGGCGATCCGCTTGACGCGGTGGTTGTTTGCAATGCGGCGCTTGCCCCCGGCGTTATAATCGAAGTGCGGCCGATCGGCGTTTTGATAATGCATGACCAAGCCGGCAACGACGAAAAAATAATATGCGTGCCGACGGACAAAGTCGACCCATTTCATACGAATACCATGTCTTTGGCCGGCATTCCGCCGATTTTAAAGTCGAAAATCGAATACTTTTTTCATCATTACAAAGACCTTGAGCCGAATACTTGGTCGCGCGTCATCGGGTGGGGCGATATTACCCAAGCGCACACAATCATAATGAACAGCATCGAAAATTATGAAAGAAAATTCGGCGCGCTCAAGAAAAAGAAATGATTGAATCTGTCAGATTTCTGGGCTATAATCCGCGTCAGAGAATGTAAGAGGGTGATAACAAGGATATAAAAATGAGCAATTCGAAAACATTCGATTTACGCGGACTTATTACCGCATTAATCACGCCGACCGATGAAGACGGAAATGCCAATATCAAAGTATTGCGCCAGTTGTTAAAATACAACAGTCCGGAATATGTTAACGGATTTGTGGGGCTTGGGTCTACCGCGGGGTCTTCTTCATTTCGCAAAAGTGAAAAGGAAAAAATAGTATCAACCATTGCCGAGCATTGCGATAAGACGAAACAAAAACTGATAGTCGGCGCAAGTTCCGAAAGCATGGAATCGATCATCGAAGATTACAAACTTGGGTGTAATTTTAATGCCTATGCGATGCTTACCATGCCGTTGTTGGGCGTAAAGCCGAATATTCTTGGGCTTGAACGTCAGTTTGCAACCTTGTACGAAAGATTTCGTATTCCGATAATATATTACGACAACGAATGGCGCGCTGGACGCGGCCAGACGACAAAGCCCGATGACTTTAGCCGGCTTGTCAATCTTGTCCCGGGGATCAAGGCTATAAAACTTGCATCGGGCGATATTAAACAATGCGAAGAAATAATAAAAATATGCAAAGACCTTGGGGTCATGGTATTTTCCGGCAATGATAATCAAACAAGGCAAATGGTAAAAATAGGCGAGAAAGAAAAGGTAAACGTCGGATCGATATCCGTGCTTTCCAATGCTTTCCAAGAACAAGTGGCCGAAACTTTGAAAGTGTTTCCGACACCGGCGCATTCCGGCGACAATATGGACAACTTGCTTCAGAATTTTTATACCGCGGCGTCGAAATCCGGAAATCCGCGCGCCATAATGGCGATGATGAAATATATGGGATTCGAAGTCGGCGAGGTAAGCGAATTCATAGGGCCCGTATCGGACGGACAAATGTCCGAGATAATGCGTCTTATGGAATCCAAACCCCAAGGCGTGTCCGAACCATTATGGAAGATTTGGATCGGGGATAAATGGAAAAACATCTGTAAATAATAATCTAATATAATAAAGGTATTAAAATGGCAAGTTATACAGCAAACGATATCCGCGTTGGGTGGGTGATTTCTCATAATGGCCGGCGATTGACGGTAACGGGTATTACCAAAGTCAAACCGGGCAAAGGCGGCGCATTCGTCCAAGCCGATATGCGCGACGTTGATTCGGGCTCTAAAGCCGCGGAACGTTTTCGCTCCGAAGACAAGGTCGAAAAGTTAATGGTCGAAGACGTAAAGTGTCAGTTCTTGTATTCCGATGGCACAGACGCTCATTTTATGAATTTGTCGGATTACGAACAATTTACGCTGCCGATTGATGTTTTGGGCGACCAAGTGAAATTTCTTCAACCGGAGATGGAGGTAATGGCGAATTTTATCGAAGGCAAACCGATGTCGATTAATCTGCCCAAGACCGTAATCGCGACGGTTGAAGAGACCGAGCCCGCATTAAAAGGCCAAACGGCCGCCGGCGGGGGCAAGCCCGCGATTCTTGATAACGGCGTTCGCATTACGGTACCGGTATTTGTCGAAATGGGCGAGCGCATCGTAGTGAATACTGAGTCTCTCGAATACGTCGAACGCGCAAAATAATTTTCCCATCCGAAATCGCATTGCGGGTGTTTTGGGGTGTTCATGTATTATTTATACACTTCACACCCCAAAACACCCGCAAGCTGACCAAATGAACAAAAATCATTTGGTCTTTTTTTTGGTATAGGAATTATGCCAAATCATACAAACTCAAAGTTTGTGATAAAATCATGGCATGTATGAGTTTATATCGACTTACGGAACTACGGTAATCGAATTGCTTAGCGCGTTCGTCGTGGTTCTTATCTTTATAAAACTTTTCGGCATGAACTATCAATTGAAACAAATGACCGCGTTCGATTTGATAGTTAATCTTATTCTTGGCGCGCTTCTTGGGGGATTCATCACAAATCCGAATCTTTCGACGCCAAAGTTTTTCGTAATTATGACTATATATATAATAATCGTTTATTTAATAAACATGATTACTAAAAAAAGCGATTGGGGGCGGAGGGTCCTTATCGGATATCCGCAAATCATTATCCAAGACGGAAAAATAGACGAGCGTATGGTGAACAGATTAAACCTTAGCGTGCATGAAATCGCGGCCGCGATGCGGCATCAAAAAATCCGGTCGCTGACCCAGGTCAAAATGGCACAAATAGAGCCGGGCGGCGATTTAACAATAGTCAAAAAAGGCGACAAAAGCTATTCGATTATATTGATAGACAACGGAATTGTGGACGAAGGGGCGTTGGCCGAAATCGGTCGGACGCCAGATTGGCTGAACCGGCGTCTTGCCGCCAAAGGGATTAAAGACGCGGCCGACGTCTTCATCGCCCAATGGCATCAGGGTAGATTGTACATAATAAAGAAAGAGTAATGTTTACTTAAACCCGTCAAATCCGTAAGATTTTAAAATGCTTTTAATTTCTTCTTCGCGGCGCGTATACAAATCGGGGTTTGTTAAAATATTTTCATTAGAGCTAAGCGTGTGAACCGGCGCCCCATGACGTCTTAGATAATCTATAATCGGCAATGTGACGGATTTATATAATTCCATTCTGTGAAGCACTATGTTGATATCCGCGTCGTCTTTGCGTCCTTCTTCTCGGGCGCGTTTTTCCGCGTATTTTCTGACCACTTCTTCGGATATATCGAATTCGATTATAATTGTTTGGATTTTTGCCGCGCCGTTTAATTCTTTTTCCATTTTTGCGCGAAGGGCCAAATATTCGTCCGCCTGATGCATGTCGCGCGGCCAACCGTCAAGTATGTAATTGTCGGTCAGGGGTTGCGAGTTTATGTATTTTTCCACTATTTTATAAACGGTCGCGTCATCCACCAAATCGCCGCGCTGTACGATTGCGTTGACAGTTTGGCCCAATTCCGAACCGCTTGCGATTTCATTTCGGATAAGATTGCCGGTGCCAAGATAATTAAACGGAGTTTTAAACAATTCTTGGGTAAGTTTTATGTTGGTGCCTTTGCCGGAATTCGGCCCGCCGATAAATATTAAATGATATATGTTCATTTTGTTCCTTTCTTATTAAATTCCGCCGACAGATTTCTGCCAGTATTCGTAATGTGTTTCGGCCATATGGTCGGCAATTTCTTCGACAAAATCGCAATAGTCCTGTTTTGACGGCGCGTCGCCTTGGTCGGCAATCGCCGCGCGGTATTCTTCGTAATCATCATTCATCATTTTCATGCGTATATCAGCGGTCGAATTTTTCATAAAGGAAATGAATTTTTCAGCATCTTGTTTCTTACCCAAATCATTTATGATTGATTCCGACTTGGTAATAATATCCGCGAACTTATCATCCACCGCGCGAATGTATTTGTTTAATTGGTTATATTCTTTGCAGAATTCTAAATGGCTTGCCTTTGCATTATGTACAAGACCGATGGTTAATACGGCTTTCTTTAGCGATACTTGTTTATCCTTTGGGACCGATTTTAAAATTTGTTGAAATTGGTCTAAGTCCAGGTCTTTGGTTTTCATACTATATTTCTTGCCGTCCACGTCTATGTTCAGATTGTCGTTTGATGCCGTCGCGGTAATCGTCGTGCCGTCGTCCAACGTTAATGTCCGGGTGCGGGTGGCGCCCATGCGTCCAGCGGTCAAAAAAAGATTTGAAATAAATACGACAAGAAAGATAATGCCGATAATTTTCCAAAGATGCTTTTTCGGCTTTTCCGTGGCGTGTTTTTTATTTGGCATATTTTTAATCCTTTGATTCCTAATCGCACCAACCGGCCCGTTTTCCGCCGCCGTAACGTCGGGCCATGTTTTCACGGATCATAATTTCGCCGATGTCGCGTCCGGACTCGTCCAGAACATATGCGTCGATTCGGCCAATGTATTTGTCGTCTTTGACGCCGGTTAGTATAACAGAAGAGCCGACAGGAATCAATTCCCCAAGGCGGTCGCGGGATTTATTCGCCCATATTATTTCGGATTCGCATTCGCCGTGCAGTTCCGGCGCATCGATATTCATAAAGCGAACGCGGACGGGAATCTGAATATTGTCTTTTAATAAAACCTTTCCGGAAAAGGTATCGCCGTCGATGATATATGTGACTTCGGCGCTTATTGGTTCATGAATTACGTTTTTCGAGGGCGGCTTGGCATGTAAGTAAGAAGTAAAAAGGAATAAGGAAAAATAGGCGGATAGCAGTAATTTTATGAAAATCTTCATTATCTTATTCCTTATTCCTTTTTCCTTCTTACTTATAAAGCGTTTATGGCAATTTCGGCGACCATGTCGGTTCGGTGCCGGATATGCCGTCTGGCAATTTGATTTCATAATCGTTAAGACCCATTGTGTCGACGGTGCGTATCTGGCTGACGCGGGCTTTGTCGTTGTCGGGGGCGCGGTCTGTTTTATAATAAACTACGCGGCGGGAATTCGGGGCCCAGCTTGGCGCTTCCATAAACCAACCGCTTGCCAATATTTTTTCATTCTTGCCGCGCGGGTTCATAATGCCTATATAGAATGTGTCGCTTGCCATTTTTGTGAATGCTATGTAATTGCCGTCCGGAGAAAACGACGGCGTCGCATAGCGGCCGTTTCCGAATGAAAGGCGGCTTATATCCAATGTCTTTAAATCCATTATATGCAATTGCTGGGTGCCGGAGCGGTTGGAATTGAACGCCATGCGTTGGCCGTCCGGCGAATACGACGGCGATGTGTCAAGAAAATCGCCGAATGTCAATTGGCGCAAAGTTTTGGCCGCCATATCGTATTCGTAAAGGTTTGTCGCGCCGTTATCCACCATAGACATCGTCACACGCGTTCCGTCCGGCGAAAAGCGCGGAGCAAATGTCATGCCGCCGAATTTGCCAAGTCTGCGCTGTTCTCCCGTATTCATGTCAAGCGACCATATAGTCGGCTCGTCATTGCGAAAGGACAAGAACACGATTGTTTGCATATTCGGGGAAAAGTGCGGGGACATCACCATAGTATTCGCGTCCGACATATATCGGAATCCATGCCCGTCGGAATCCATAATCGCCATGCGCTTTACGCGTTTATCCATGGGGCCCGATTCCGCAATAAATACTATCTGGGTGTCAAAGTATCCGGATTCGCCCGTTAGCCTTTCGTAAATCGCGTCACTCATTATATGGGCAAGCCGGCGCATGGATTGTTTCGATGAGACAAGGGTTTGCGCCTCTATCTGTTCTTTGCCGTTGATATCCCATACATAGAACGACAACTTGTATTTGCCGTCGGGCGCGTTTTCAAGTTTTGTTTGCACCAAAACCTGGGCCTTTATCATTGCCCAGTCTTGGAAACGGGGAAGGGCGTCGAATTTGGCCACTTCCGGATGCGCGTCGTTTTTGATAACGCGGAAAAGCCCCGATTTGGCAAGGTTGCTTTCAACTATGCCGCGCATAATATCGGCGTCTTTGGTTGCACCATTGGGCGCTTCGAATTTTTGAATCGCAATCGGAATCGGTTCGGTGTTGCCGGCGATGATGTCGACCTTTAATTCGGCATGCGCGGTTGCAATGAACAATGAACAATGAGCAATGAACAATGATTTAATTAATTTTTTTAACATATAAATCCCTTTCCTTTTAATAGTCGTCGGATTTTACAAGGGGCGGCGCGAAAAAGCAAATGGAATAAATGGAATTAAACATTATTAAATGCGCGCGGCATTCAATACTTTCGCCATTACAAATACCAATACGGCCGCCCATACCCGCCACAACACAAATGTATTGACATGTGTAAATACAATGCTATAGTCAACTGTAATCACATGCGTATATCATGGTGTATTGGCACCATAACCAAAGATTTTTGCGCAAATAGTGCGAGGGAAAATCGCACGATGCGCGAAAGACCGGCGCAGCCGTATGGAGCATACGGCAAGACGGTCTGACAAAGCAGCGGGTGATTTAACCCGCATCGCGGAGCGACGGCGACAAATTAAATCAATAACTGCGGATTTCCGCTTGAATGTATTTTCATACATCCTGCGCGAAAATCCTTGTTCTTGTTTTAATTTCTCTGCCGCTATTTGTGCAAAAATCTTTGATTATGGTGCCTAATGGGTATGACACAAGGGGGTATAAGATGCCGAATGTTATGCAGCAATTATTCGTTATGAATATTGATTCTTTTTTAAAAGAATACGCGGCGTACCGCGCCTTTAATAAATCCGATTGCGTTATAAATATGCGGATTCCGAAACCTATACTTGATAAAATCAAAGAACTGGCCGAGCAACAGCACGTGCCGTACCAATCCCTTATATCGTCTGTTTTGTATTCATTGGCAAATATCGAAGATCCAAAGAAGAACTAATCGCGGACGCCCGCGATTTTTTT
The DNA here is from genome assembly GCA_009782725.1 of Alphaproteobacteria bacterium. Taxonomy (GTDB): domain Bacteria; phylum Pseudomonadota; class Alphaproteobacteria; order Rs-D84; family Rs-D84; genus WRCC01. The sequence continues at coordinate 7,378 of WRIM01000012.1, forward strand.
ACGCGCTGTGGCGGCTAATCGCGTCCGCAATGTCTTCAAGCGTCGCGTTATATGGCAATATCGGTTCAAACCAAAAATTCGCGGTACCCGGATGCATTTTTCCATGCTTTGGCCAATATAATCCCGAATCCGTTCCAACCGGCTGTATCGGCAATTTTAAATTCTCTGCGATAAACATCAATCCGCGTTTTAACTTTATCGGCGCGCCAGGAACTTTACGCGTTCCTTCGGGGAATATTGCCAATGTCATGCCGCGCGCTACATTTTTCGCCGCCGCATGTGTTAATTTCTGCATATTCGTCGCGCCGCTTGCGCGATTGACCGGTATAAAGCCTAGCCTTGCCGCAACCCACCCGTAAATCGGAATCCAAGTAATCTCTCGCTTTAATATAAAAAATACATTCGGCACGTATGCCATTAAAAACGCGGTTTCCAAAACGGACATATGCTTGCACGCGACGATTGGACGCGGCCCGTCGCCCGCATGATTTTTATATGGGTTGTTATGAACTTTGTATTTTATCCCCGCGATTACGCGCGCGAACCATAATACCCCAAGCGCAAGCGTCACCAAAAGCCGCCGCAAAAGCCGCCGCGACGGCAATGCTATCAAGAAAAGCGGCGCGAACGCGGCAAATATCGATACAAATGAGATTTTGAAAATAATCGTCCGAAACATATCAGTCCTTTGTTTTATTTCTTGCTGTCTATTCCCATTAATGTTCCCAGATACTTTAAATATTCATATCCCCACCTTTCAAGACGTCGCGTAGCATCCATTCCATAAAGCGGCACGGGGCACGGGGTGATTTTTACATCCGGCAATTGCCGCAATATCAATAATTCCGAACGCATCATGTGGTCTGCCGTTGTTACCAATACTATTTTTTTGAAATTTTGGGCAATGGCGATTTCCCGGATTGCGATCGCGTTTTCCGAAGTCGTCCGCGAATCGTTTTCGATTACGATTTGGCGACGCGTCGCGTCTGGAATAAACGGGTCGAAATTATGCGTGCCGACGCCGATGATATACAGCCTTCGATCTGGAAACCCATTCAATTTTTTGATAGCAAAAGGAATCCGCCGAACATCGCCGGTCAGCACGAAAATCTTGGCATCAGATGACAGAGTAGGGCATCGCGTGGGAGCGGCCGATTTAAACCATATTCCGCCAAGGCCGAGAATAAGTATAATCAACAAAGATGGTTTTAGTAGTTTGAATAACATTTTAATTAACAAATAACAATTAACAAATAACAATTATCATTTTTTAATTGTTATTTGTTAATTGTTAATTCCTTAGTATTTTCATAACCGTTCTGAACGCCGTATAGATTGAAAGCACGATAATGCCGATTGCAAGCGCGCATAAAATCATCCACCCCGCGATTGGAATCGCCATTTGGGTAAACATGCCGACGCGCATCCCTTGCGCCATGGCGATGATAACCAATAACACGGGCGCTGCGATTATAAATCCGATGCCTGCGCCCGCGGCGGACAGCCGCGCGATAGATATCATCAATTGCCGTGCCACGAATCCGTCGCGCGCGCCCACTTGATTCAATATTTCCAATTCCCGCCGGTGGATAAGAGTTATGTTTTTCGTAATATATGAAATGCAAATAACAATCGAGCCAAGCACAAGCATAAGCACAAGCACGGATAACGTTATTATCTTCCAACCGACGGTGATCGTCGCGCGCATGCCCTCGGCGAATGTTACAAACCGCACGTTTTCAAGCCCGGATATTTTTTCACTCATGTCGCGCAAAGCGGGTCGATTTTTGAATTTAATCTCGGTCATTTTTGGAATATATCCGGACAAAGCGTCCCCCCCGGACAACCACGGGCGAAGCATGCGCGCCGATTCTTCGGTCGAGATTTCTTTGATAGATGCGATATTGCCGTGCGCGTCGGTTATGATTTTTTGCACGCGCGCATCCGCGCCGCCCGGCAAAACTTGGACGGTGGCCATTAAATCCCATTGGTTGTTCCAACGGGTAACGGCGGTGCCCATCGACATGACAAGGCCAAGGCAAAGCACGGCCAAAAAGGACAACAACGCAAGAAGCGCGATAAGAAACAATCGTTGTTCGCGGACAAAAGAAAATACAAGCGGTTTTTTCATTATTCTTTATCCGGGTTTCCGGGTTTTGCAATATCGGAAAATTGCTTTTCCAAATCGGTGGACAGTTGGGCGAAATAGTTTTCCGGCGTGGCCCCTCTTGTTAAAGGGGGGAT
>WRIM01000013.1 GCA_009782725.1 Alphaproteobacteria bacterium
GTTTTTACGCGCGCGATTTCGCGGCGGGTCTTGCGGATGACATGCGTTTTCGGCAATTGGCCCGCAGCATGCTGGAACCGTTGGTTCATCGCTTCTTTTTTCAACTCGATAAGGCGGGATTCGCGCATTTCCGCGGTCAACGCGGAATTGTCGACCTTTGCCGCTTTTTCGGTTTTTTTAACTGTTTTTTTCTCTGCCATTTTAGTTTGCCTTTCTTTCAACAATCTTGGTGCGGACGGGCAATTTTGCCGCGGCCAGCGTCAAACATTCCGTCGCCATTTCGGATTTAATACCGTCAAGCTCGAACATGATGCGGCCCGGTTTTACGCGGCACACCCAATATTCAACGGCGCCTTTACCTTTACCCATACGGACTTCGGCCGGTTTTTTGGTCACAGGCACATCCGGAAATATGCGAATCCACAATTTACCCTGACGGCGCATGTGGCGGGTGATCGCGCGGCGCGCGGATTCAATCTGACGCGCGGTAACGCGTTCCGGCGACATGGCCTTCAGACCGAACGAGCCGAACGCCAATTCAGACCCACCCTTGGCATTGCCGTGAATGCGTCCTTTGTGCTGTTTTCTAAACTTTGTCTTTGTCGGCATTAACATGATGACTATCCTTCATTATCTTTTTTCCGTAGAACCGGCATATTCCGTGGGGCGCGCCAATTCCGCGGCCAACTTTTCTTTGTTCACAACGTCGCCGGTGTAAATCCATACTTTGACGCCGATGACTCCGTACGTCGTTTTGGCTTGAATCGACGCATAGTCGATATCCGCGCGCAAAGTATGCAACGGAATCTGGCCTTCGCGGATTTGTTCGCTGCGCGCGATTTCCGCGCCGTTCAAACGTCCGCCGACCATAACTTTGATACCTTTGGCGCCGGCTTTTAACGAATTCTGCACGGCTTTCTTCATCGCGCGTTTAAAGGAAACGCGGCCTTCGATTTGCTGTGCGATTGATTTCGCGGTAAGCATGGCGTTGACATCCGGGCGGCGCACTTCGTAAATATTCACGACAACCTGATCGTTCTTTACCAATTTTTTAATCGCATTGCGCAAAGCTTCGATATCCGCGCCGTTTTTGCCGATAATCATGCCGGGCCGCGAAGTGTGAATCGTCACCACAACTTTTTTTGCAAAGCGTTCGATGACAACTTTGGCAAGTCCGGACTTGGCCAGTTTCTTTTCCAAGAACTGACGAATTTTAACGTCTTCCAACAACAACGCCGGATAATCTTTTTTGGACGCCATCCAACGGGAATCCGGTGTTTTGTTAATAAACTCTCTTAACGAAACTGGTGATACTTTCTGTCCCATACTTTTCTTTCCTTACGGTTTTATGATTTGTGTTCTTGAAGCCATAGGCTTTATTCAGGAATATTCCATACCACAAATCATTCTTGATTTATTTCTTTTTGACTGTTTTCTTTACTTCTTTCTTTTCGACTTTCGGTTTTGCCGGTTTCACTGCTTTGGCCGCAGGCGCGCCGGATTCCAAAACAATCGTCAGATTGGAAAACGGTTTCAAAATCGGCTTTGCAGAACCGCGCGGGCCCGGCATCATGCGTTTCATTGTAATGGCTTTGCCGGCCCAGATTTCTTTGACGTACAAAGAATCCGCCGCCAATTTTTGATTGTGTTCCGCATTTGCGATCGCAGACAACAAAGTTTTTAATACTTCGCCGGCAACGCGTTTTTTCGAGAACTTTAAAACCTCGACCGCGCGCGCGACCGGAAGTCCGCGAATCAAATCGGTGACCAAGCAAAGCTTTTGATGACTGATGCGAATCAGTTTATTAAAAGCGCGCACTTGGTTGTCTTTCAAATTGTATCTTCTTTCTGTCATAACCAAACCTTATTTCTTTTTCGCCGCGGCGGCTTTTTTATTTGCCGCGTGTCCCTTGAACGTGCGTGTCGGCGCAAATTCGCCCAGCTTATGCCCGATCATATCTTCAACGATCAGAACCGGTATAAATTTTTTGCCGTTATGAACGTCGAATGTCAAACCGACCATAGGCGGAACGATTGTCGAGCCGCGCGACCAAGTCTTAATCGGACGACGGTCGTTTGCGTCATTCGCTTTGGCCGTTTTTTTCAAAACGGACGGATGAACATAAGGACCTTTCCAAACTGAGCGTGCCATGTTTTAACCTTTATTTTTTCTTCTTATTCAGATGCCGCGAACGAATGATAAATTTGCTCGTCAGCTTATTCTTGCGGGTGCGGAATCCTTTGGACGGGATGCCGGTGCGAGATACCGGTTCGTGTCCTTTGGACTTTCCATTACCGCCGCCCATTGGGTGATCGACCGGGTTCTGAGCGATACCGCGCACGGTCGGACGTATGCCCAACCAGCGTTTGCGACCGGCCTTGCCCAAATTCACGTTGCGTTGATCGGGGTTGGAAACGCTTCCGACCGTGGCGACGCAATTCGAATGAACTTTGCGCAGTTCGCCGGAATTCATTTTAATCTGAGCGTACACGCCGTCTTTACCCATTAACTGAGCATAACACCCGGCAGAACGCGCCAATTGCCCGCCCGCGCCCGGCTTTAATTCAACGTTATGCACAATCGTACCAATCGGCATATTTTTCAAAGGCATACAGTTGCCTGGTTTGATATCCGCATGCTCGGCCGATATAACCGTATCGCCCACATTAAGTTTCCGCGGCGCAACGATATACGCTTTCTCGCCGTCGGTATATTCGACAAGCGCGATGAACGCGGTGCGGTTCGGATCGTATTCCAAACGGGATACGGTCGCCGGCATATCTTTTTTAGTGCGCTTGAAATCAATCATGCGATAGCTGCGCTTGTGCCCGCCGCCTTGGTGAGGAACAACAACATGTCCGAAATTATTGCGCCCGCCCTTGGATTTCAATCCAACGGTCAGTTTCTTTTCCGGTTTGCCGCGATGCAATTCGCTGCGGTCTATTAATACAAGACCGCGTGTTCCGGGCGTAATTGGTTTATAAGCTTTCAGTGCCATTTGTTTTACCTTTTATTTGACAATAACGTCGAGTACCTTCGATTCTCTGCCAAAGCCGTTACGCATTTGCTGCGACTTCGATTTTCGCGTCTTTGGGCAATGTTACGTATGCCTTTTTGACGGTTTTTTGGGTGCCTTTGGACTTTCCGCGGAAAGTTTTCACTTTGCCCTTAACATTCAGAATGTTAATTTTTTCAGGCGCGACATTATATATTGCTTTGATTGCTTTTGCAACGTCTGTTTTGGTCGCGCGAGCATCAATTTCAAACGCCATGCCGTTTGTTTCCGCCAATTTGGCAGATTTTTCAGAAATAATCGGCCGACGAAGCACGTCGAACATAGCCGCGCGCGCTTTGACCTTTGCTTCTGTTTTTACAACTTTTTCTTTTTTCTCTGCCATTTTAAATACCTTTACGCTGCCAATCTTTTTTCAATCGCCTTGACGCCGTCCGCGGTCAAGACAAGGTTTTTGTGTTTCAAAATATCCATTACGTTCAAACCGATTGTGGGTAAGAAATCGATGTGCGGAATATTCGCCACGGACTTTTTAAAGTTCGCATCCAATTCCGTCGCGCCCACAAACAACGCGTTGGTCAGTTTCAATTTGTTCAGCGATTTCGCCGCAGTCGCCGTTTTCGCCGCCGACAGTTTTTCAGAATCAATCACCAACAATTCGCCATTTTTTGCTTTGGCGGACAATGCCATTTTCAAACCCAAAACGCGGATTTTTTTCGGCAGATCGATTGCGTGGCTGCGCAAAACCGGCCCGTGAACCACACCGCCGCCGCGCATGTGAACGTTTTGGCGTTCGCCTTGACGGGCGCGTCCGGTCTTTTTCTGTTTGAACAATTTACGGCTTGAACCCGCGACATCGGACACCGTTTTAACAAGGTGAGTTCCTTGGCGCGCATTTGCACGCTGCCACGTTGTGACGCGATGCAAGATATCAGCGCGCGGCTCGATTCCGAAAATCGCGTCGGACAAATCAACTTTGCCAACTGCTTTTCCGTCGAAATTAATTATATCTATTTGCATGATTATTCACCCTGCCCTTCTTGAACGACTTCTTCAGCTGCCGGCTCTGTCACTTCTTCTTTTGTTTCGACTTTTGCGCTTTTTGTCGGCACCGGCAAATCATTATGAACTTTCTTTACCGCGTCGGTCACCATTACGAACGTTCCATTCGCGCCAGGAACCGCGCCCGAAACATAAATCAAATTATCTTCTTCATTGATGCCGAACACTTTCAAATTTTGAACGGTGACGATTTCATTACCCATTTGCCCCGCCATTTTTTTGCCTTTGAACACGCGGCCCGGCCATTCGCGCATACCTGTGCCGCCCAACGAACGATGCGCCTTTAAAACGCCGTGGGTCGCTTCTTTACCGCCGAAATTATGACGTTTCATGGCGCCTTGGAAGCCTTTGCCTTTTGATGAGCCTTGGGCATCTATAAACTGACCGGCAATAAAATGTCCGGCGGACATGTTGGTTCCGACCGGAACAATGCAATCTTCGGAAACGCGGAATTCAACCACTTTGCGATATGGTTTAACGCCTGCTTTTTTCGCCGCAACCAATTGAGGTTTCGCCGTATGTTTTTCTTTTGCTTCTTGGAATCCAAGCTGCACCGCGACGTATCCGTGTTTATCAATCGTGCGATTGCCGATAACGGCGCAATCCCCGACAGAGAGCACGGTCACGGCATGCGCCGCGCCCGCGTCGTCGTAAAGACGCGTCATTCCAATTTTCTTTGTTATTAATCCCGAGCGTTTCATAACTTATGCCTTTATAAAATTACAATTTAATCTTCACGTCAACGCCACTAGCCAGATCCAACTTCATCAGGGCATCAACTGTCTGAGGGGTTGGGTCAACAATGTCAATCACGCGTTTATGGTTGCGGATTTCGAATTGTTCGCGGGACTTTTTGTCCACGTGCGGCGAACGGTTGACAGTAAACTTTTGAATATTAGTCGGCAAAGGAATCGGGCCCAAAACGCGCGCGCCGGTCCGTTCGGCCGCAGACACAATCGCGCGAACGGAATCGTTCAGAACGCGGTGGTCGAACGCCGTCAGTTTAATACGAATCTTTTGTGAAGGTACCATTTTCTTTTGCCTTTCGTGATAGGTGATAAGTGACAGGTGATAGGTGAAGCGGAATTAAAACTTCCTGTCACCTGTCACGTGTCACTTGTCACGTCTTTTATTTTACAATTTTTGCCACAACACCGGAACCGACCGTGCGTCCGCCTTCGCGGATAGCAAAGCGGCGGCCTTCGTCCATAGCGATCGGCGCGATCAAAGTCACGCTGATGCGAACGTTGTCACCCGGCAATACCATTTCTTTGTCTTTCGGCAAAGCGATTGTGCCCGTGACGTCGGTCGTGCTGAAGTAAAACTGAGGACGATAGTTGGCAAAGAACGCCGTGTGGCGGCCGCCTTCGTCTTTGGTCAGAATATATACTTCGGCTTCGAATTCCGTATGCGGTTGAATTGAACCCGGTTTGCAGACGATTTGTCCGCGTTCGACGTCTTCTTTTTTGGTGCCGCGCAACAACAATCCAACGTTGTCGCCCGCTTGACCTTCGTCCAGCAATTTGCGGAACATTTCAACGCCGGTAATGGTTGTTTTTTGCGTGGGCTTCAGGCCTACGATTTCGCATTCTTCGCCAACTTTGACGATACCGGTTTCGATACGACCCGTAACAACGGTACCGCGGCCAGTAATCGAGAACACGTCTTCGACCGGCATCATGAACGGTTTGTCGACCGGGCGTTCCGGTGTCGGGATAAATGTATCCAACGCGTTCATAAGGTTGTCGATCGCAACTTTGCCCAATGCGCCTGTGTCGCCTTCGACCGCTTTCACGGCAGAACCGCGGATAATCGGGGTGGCTTCGCCGTCAAATCCGTTTGCGGAAAGCAATTCGCGCAATTCCATTTCGACCAATTCCAACAATTCTTCGTCGGTGGCCAAATCGCATTTGTTCAAGAACACGACGATTTTGCCGATACCAACCTGACGCGCCAACAACACGTGTTCGCGTGTCTGAGGCATCGGGCCGTCGGTGGCCGCGCAGACCAATATCGCGCCGTCCATTTGGGCCGCGCCAGTAATCATGTTTTTAACATAGTCCGCGTGTCCCGGGCAGTCGACGTGCGCATAGTGGCGGTTTTCTGATTCGTATTCGACGTGCGATGTGTTAATCGTAATGCCGCGCGATTTTTCTTCCGGCGCGTTGTCGATTTGATCGACGCCTTTGTTTTTATCCGCGCCAACGCCATAGTAATGAACGATAGCGGCGGTCAAGGTTGTTTTACCATGGTCAACGTGACCGATTGTACCAACGTTTACGTGCGGTTTGCCGCGCACAAACTTTTCTTTTGCCATAGTTTTCTCCTTTGGCTGTGTTTGTTATTTATTGTGTTTCTTTATCACTTCGTCTACCACATTCGTCGGCACTTCGGCATAGTGCGACAATTCCATATAAGGATTCGCCCTACCCTGGGACAACGAACGCAATGTTTTTATATACCCGAACAGATTTGCCAGCGGAACATACGCATCAATAACCTGGTTTCCGAATTCCATTTTCATACCGTTAATCTGACCGCGACGGGAATTCAAATCGCCAATGATGTCGCCTGTATATTCTTCCGGCGTGTTGACCGACAATTTCATAATCGGTTCTAAAAGACGCGGCTTTGATTCCTGCATAGCTTCGCGGAATGCGGCGCGCGCCGCTATTTCAAAGCAAAGCACGTTAGAGTCAACTTCATGATACTTACCGTCGGTAAGCGTTGCCTTGAAATCTACGGTGGGATAGCCCAACAGCGTTCCGGTATTCTGGGCCAATTTTATTCCCTTTTCCACGCCCGGAATGTATTCTTTCGGAATAACGCCGCCGACAATCTTATTTTCAAACGAATAGCCCGTACCCGGTTCCAACGGTTCGAATTCAATCTTAACCTGGGCATATTGACCAGATCCGCCGGATTGCTTTTTATGAGTATAATCTTTGGTGACCGCGCGGCCGAATGCTTCGCGGTACGCGATGCGCGGTTCGCCGACATTCGCTTCGACCTTAAACTCGCGGAACAAGCGATCGACAAGAATTTCCAAATGCAATTCGCCGACACCCGCCAAAATCGTTTGACCAGATTCTTGGTCTACAGACACGCGGAAAGACGGGTCTTCTTTGGCCAACGCTTGCAGTCCCAGCGCCATTTTTTCGATGTCCGCTTTGGCCTTGGGCTCTATCGCCAATTGGATAACCGGTTCCGGAACGTGGATGCGTTGCAAGATAATCGGTTTTGATTCGTCGCACAATGTGTCGCCGGTAATCGTATCTTTCAATCCGACCAACACGACGATGTCGCCCGCGGTCGCTTCTTTGATTTCTTCGCGGTTGTTCGAATGCATCAACAACATGCGGCCGACGCGTTCGCGTTTGTCTTTGGAAGAATTGTAAACATAAGACCCAGAATTCAATTTACCAGAGAATATGCGAATGAACATGATGTTTCCGACAAACGGGTCGTTTGCGATTTTAAATGCAAGCGCGCTGAACGGTTCCGTCGCGTCGGGATGACGTTCTTCTTCGGTTTCGCCGTCCATTTTAACGCCGACAATCGCCGGAATGTCAACCGGACTTGGCAAATAATCGACAATCGCGTCCAACAAAGGCTGTACGCCTTTGTTCTTAAACGCAGTTCCGCAAAGAACCGGATTGAATATTTGACTAATCGTGCCTTTGCGAATTAATTTTTTAATCGTGTCGACGTCGGGAGTTTTGCCTTCCATGTACGATTCCATAACAGCATCGTCAAGCGTCACGACTTCTTCGATTAATTTAGTATGCAATTCTTCGGCTTTGGCTTTTAAATCTTCGGGGATGTCGACATAAACCGGGGTTGAACCCATTTCATCCTGCCAGACGACGCCGCGCATTTCAACAACGTCGACGACGCCTTTGAATTCGGACTCTGCGCCGATTGGGAAATTGACCACCAAAGGATTCGCGCCAAGACGTTCGCGTATCATGTCGATGCAGCGGAAGAACCCCCCGCCGATACGGTCCATCTTGTTGATAAAACATATGCGCGGAACACTGTAACGATCTGCTTGGCGCCAAACTGTTTCCGTCTGAGGCTGCACGCCCGATACTGATTCAAATACCGCGACCGCGCCGTCAAGCACGCGAAGCGAGCGTTCCACTTCAATAGTAAAGTCCACGTGTCCCGGGGTATCGATAAGATTGATGCGATGATCGCGCCAGAAAGTTGTCGTCGCCGCGGATGTAATCGTGATTCCGCGTTCTTGTTCTTGCTCCATCCAATCCATGGTGGCGCCGCCGTCGTGAACTTCGCCGATTTTATATGTTTTTCCGGTATAGAACAAAATGCGTTCGGACGTCGTGGTTTTACCCGCATCAATATGCGCCATAATTCCAATATTTCTATACATATGCAAAGGTGCGGTTTTACCAAGTGCCATTGTTGTTATCCTTCTCTATCCTGATTACCAACGGAAGTGCGCGAATGCCTTGTTCGCGTCTGCCATTTTGTGCGTGTCTATCTTTTTCTTGAACGCGTTGCCGGTGTTGTTCAATGCATCGCGCAGTTCCGCGAACAATCTTTCTTCCATGCTGCGTTCGTTCCGTTTGCGCGCGAATTGGATAATCCAGCGCAAAGCCAATGTCTGTTGACGTTCTTTGCGAACTTCGACCGGAACCTGATATGTCGCGCCGCCGACGCGGCGACCCTTGACTTCGACAGCCGGTTTAATCGCATCGACCGCATCCAAAAACGCGGACAATTCATTTCCGTCTTTCGCAATCTTTTTCAAACGTTCCATGGCGCCGTACACGATTCCTTCGGCGACTTCTTTTTTTCCGTCCCACATGACGATATTGATTATTTTCGCCACGACCAAATTGTTATATTTGGAATCTGGCAATATTTCACGTTTGATTGCACGATTACGTCTTGACATTCTTTTTTCCTTTTTCTTCACCCATTTTCAGGATTACTCAAATAACAATTAACAAATAACAATTAACAACAATTCGCCCGGTTCGCAGAAAATTTCATTAATTATTATTTTTGTTTCCTTTAATTGTTATTTGTTATTTTTTAATTGTTATTTAAAAAAGCGTTTATGCTTTTTTCGCCTTGGCGCCATAAAGCGACCGGCTTTGTTTTCTTGCGTTAACGCCTTGGGTATCCAAGACGCCGCGGATGATGTGATATTTCACACCGGGCAAGTCTTTGACCCGTCCGCCGCGAATCATAACCACAGAGTGTTCCTGAAGGTTATGCCCTTCGCCTGGGATGTATGCCGTTACTTCGTGACCGTTCGCCAACTTTACACGCGCAACCTTACGTTGGGCCGAGTTCGGCTTTTTCGGCGTAGTAGTATAAACACGAGTGCAAACGCCGCGTTTTTGTGGATTCTGTTTCATGTCCGGAGACTTGGAACGATTCGCAATCTTTTTGCGTGGTTTCCGAATCAGTTGGTTTACAGTTGGCATTAAAAAACTCTT
>WRIM01000014.1 GCA_009782725.1 Alphaproteobacteria bacterium
CCGGTAAACAAAGGAGAAAACCATGGAAAATGTTGTTGAAGTGACGACCGCTGCCGCCCCTCAGACCGATATATGGGGAATGTTGCTGTTCTGTGCGATTATATTCGCAATTCTTTATTTCTTGATGATTTTGCCGAACAAGCGCCGAATGAAGGAATACCAAACCATGCTAAGCAAGTTGAAAGTTGGAAACCGGATACTTTGCGCTGGGGGTATTTACGGCACTATTAAAAAAATGGACGATAAAGACATCCATGTCGAAATCGCCAAAGGCGTCGTCATTGAAATACCAAAGAACGCGGTGGTGAACGCGGAATAAAATTTGCGCAAAGCGCAAATTTTATTCAATTAACAATTAAAAATTAACATTTAACAATTGTTATTTGTTAATTGTTAAATGTTATTTAAAAAAGGTCTATTTATGCTTAAGAAATTCATTATAATTTTTGTCGCTTTATTCGGGTGCTTGCTTGCCGTGCCGACTTTGTATTCGCCAGCGGCAAGATTTTTCCCAAGCTGGATTCAGCCTATATCTCTGGGGCTTGACCTGAAGGGCGGGGCGCAGTTGCTGTTAGAGGTGGATACCGAGGTTATGTTCCGCGAAAAAGCAACTCAATTGTACGACGGCGCGCGCACGGCGTTAATCAACCGCGACAAAGGCGTCATACGCTTTTCCGATTTGCGCAACACCGGCGACCGCGTCACCGTTGTAATCCGCGATTCCGACGATGTGTCCAAGGCGCGCGGACGCCTTCGTTCCGAGCTTGGCGACGGCGTGCAGATCGACGCGACCGGGAACACTATCACGATTTTCTATTCCGCGTCGGAAAAATTAAAAATGGTTGAAGACGCGCTGAACCGAAGCGTTGAAATCGTGCGGCGCCGTATCGATGCTCTTGGCACCAAAGAGCCCAGCATTCAAACCCAAGGCGGCCGCTATATAATGGTGCAATTGCCGGGCGTTGATAATCCGGAACGCATCAAAGAACTTATCGGTCAGACCGCAAAAATGACATTCCACCTTGTGAACGAAAACATCACGCGCGAGCAAATGGCATCGGGTCGCCCGCCGTCCGGCACGGAATTCTTGCCTTATATGGAAGACAATGGCCAGCTTATCGCGGTGTATTCCCGCATCGAAGTATCCGGAGAATCTTTGACAGACGCCCAAGCCAGTTTCGACCAAAACAATATGCCGGTTGTGACCCAAGTATTCGATTCCACGGGCGCAAGACGTTTCGCGCGCCTTACCACCGAACATGTTAACGAACGTTTCGCAATTGTCTTGGACGGCAAGGTATTAAGCGCGCCGGTAATTCGTGAACCGATTCCGGGCGGCCGCGGTCAGATTTCGGGGAACTTTACAGTGCAAAGCGCCAAAGATTTGGCGGTGCTGTTACGTTCGGGCGCATTACCTGCACCGCTTACCGTTATCGAAGAACGCACAGTTGGTGCGGGATTGGGCGCGGATACGATTTCGGCCGGACGCATCGGCTCGGTCGTCGGCGTATTATTGGTCATGATTTCGATGCTTGTCATGTATGGTGTTTTCGGCATCTATGCCAATATCGCGTTGGTTGTAAATATGATGATGCTGATCGGAATTTCGGCCCTTTTGGGCGCGACACTGACGCTTCCCGGGATTGCGGGTATCGCGTTGACTCTTGGCATGGCGGTGGACGCAAACGTGCTTCAGTTCGAGCGATTACGAGAAGAGGTAAAATCGGGCTCTTCGCCGCTACGCGCCGTTGACGCCGGGTTCGACCGCGCTTTAAAGACAGTATTGGACGCGAACCTTACCACGCTTATCTGCGCGCTTGTGTTATTCCAATTCGGCGCCGGTCCGATACGCGGCTTTGCGGTCACGCTTTCTATCGGTATTATCACCACGTTGTTTACATGCGTCGCGCTGTCGCGCGTGTTGGTGGATATACATATGGGCGGCAAAAACAGAAAGATAGGCTTTATCAAGGTACCAAAGTGATAAGTGATATCACAAACGCTTTCGCGTTTGCTCGTGATAGGTGATACGAAGATTGAACTTGAATCATACTTCGTATCACTTATCACCTGTCACTTATCACTAAAAACCAAAGGTTTTTACTATGAAATTTAATTTAAAATTTATGAAATATCGGAAATTGTCGTATTGGATTTCGGCGGTGCTGGTCTTGTTGTCGATTCTGTCTTTGGCGACAAGGGGGCTTAATTACGGCATCGATTTCGCGGGCGGCATATCGATAGAGGTTGCGCCAAAATCAAGCGATTACGGCATCGACAATATGCGGCGCGAGCTTGCCGCGTTTTCGCCGGAACTGCAAGAATTCACGGAATCCGGAACCATTTTGGTGCGCGTGGGATTGACGCGCGACGCGACCGAAGAACAGCAAAACGCGGTCGTGCGCGATATAAAATTGATTCTTGACGATCATGTCACATACCGCCAGATTCAAGTTGTCGGGCCCAAAATAGGCAACGAATTAATACGCGGCGGAATTATGGCGATTATATTCTCGTTCCTGCTTATGTCCATATATATCTGGATACGGTACAAAGGCGGATATGCGGTCGGAAGCTTTGTTTCATTGGTGTTGGACTTTATTTTGATGTTCGGATTTTTCAGCATTATGGGGCTTGAATTCAATCAAACGGCGATCGCGGTTATACTTATGGGTCTTGGATATTCCACGAATGACAAGGTTGTGAACTATGACCGAATAGACGAAAACGGCAAGAAATACCACAAAATGCCGCAAGACGAATTGATAGACCTTTCAATCAATGAAACCATGTCGCGCACGATTATAACGGCCGTGACTACGATACTTTGCATGTTGGGGCTGTATTTCTTTGGCGGCGCGGTGCTTCGTGAATTTTCCGAAGCAATGATGTTCGCGGTCGTGCTTGGCACCATAACATCCATATATGTTTCGAACGTGATATTGTATCACTTTAATGTCAGAAAAGATTAAAAAGTAATCAGTAAACAGTAATTAGTAATTAACAAGGGCGGATTCTTACCCGCTCTTTTTTTGTTAAATCTTTCTTGCGCACGGTGTATAAAAAACTTTATAATCATAATATGAAGAAAATACTTACAGCTCTTTTACTAATTACTAATTACTGTTTACTGATTACTTTTGCGAATGCGACGGAATTATTCGATAAAGACATGCCGGTCGTGGACGGGATTTCGGTCTTTGAAATGTCGGATGTTTTCGCGGATATTTATGAAAAGCTTGAAAGCATCAAATGGGGCGGCAAAGATATTAACATCGCAATCGAAAGCCTTGAAAAGCTGGACAAAGACGCGCATATCGCGGCGACCGACGAACGCGTGGTTTTGGTGTGGAAGGACACAATTGTCGGAAATTGGCCGCGGCCGCGGGCCGGCGATTGGCGCGCTTTTGGTCAGATTACAACCGCATTAGTGTTAAAACTTCGTGAAGAAATCGCGCCTATGCGCAGTCTGACGGACAGCGGTATTTACGAAGTCGTGGTCGGCGCATTAATGCGCGGCGTCGACGAAAGCGGAAGATATATCTACAGCGCGCGCGCGGAAAGTTTGGAAGACGGAAGATTATTGACAAGCGCGGGATTAGAAGGCGCGCAGGATGAGCGTGGAAACTTCCGCGTCAGCGGCGTTTATCGCGGTGGGTTGGCTGACACTGGCGATATACGCGAAGGCGACCTTATTACCGAGATAAACGGTCGTGCGATGTCAACAATGACGCCGTCGGATATCGGCGCGGCATTTTCGGGCTTTAATTCCGGAACGTTGAAATTGACTGTCTTGGCGCCGGGCGGCGCGCGGCCCGTGACACTGCGGCGCGCGACCGTCGTGATTGCGGACGCGGATATAATTTGGAAAGACAAAGTGGACGCGGAGCAAATCGACGCAAAAACGGGAATTCTTGAAATAGTTTTAACCAAAGTTTCCGACAATTCGGCCGCGATTATAAACGAAGCATTGGCGAAATACGGCGCGCGCACAACCGGCATAGTATTGGACATGCGTGTTGCCGGCGGAAATGAAGAACGCGCCGCTGCGAAAATTGCGGGACTTTTCATGGGGCGCATTCCGGCGCTTCGTTCTGTGGAAACGGCAAAAGAAGAAACGGAAATAAGTCCCGGCGGCAATGCCGTCATACCGTTTAATATTCCGGTCGTTGTTCTTGTCTCCGGCGGCACAACCGGTACGGCCGAAGCATTGGCGGCATCATTTTACGAACAGGGCCGCGGGTTATTGATTGGCACGCCGACCGCGGGGCGCGCGCGCCTTGCGTCGCGTTTGAATCTTAAAAACGGCGGCCAGTTAGAGGTTTTAAACCGTACGGTAAAAACCGGCGTGGGCCGCATCATAGACGGGCGCGGAATATTTCCGATTGTATGTCTTTCGAATATCAGAAATGCAGAGCAGCAAAATGCGTTCTTTGTAAACGTGATTAACGGCGACTTTGGCGGCCGCGACTTTAATAAAGAACCAAACATTGACCCAGAAGCGGTACGCAAAGGTTGCCCCCAGATTATCAGCGGCGCCGACGAAGACGCAGTTTCGACAGCAGTTAGCATGAAAGTTTTAACAGACGCTATTGCTTATGATGCCCTGATGAAGAAATAATAAGTTTTAATTAAATTGGTTTAATTGTATAAAATAATGTATTGATATTATGTGTTGCAAATTTACGATTTAATGAAACGGCTTTAAGATTTGATCATTCATAAAAAATAAAAAGCGGCGATGCCGCTTTGGTTTTTTATTGATAATTTACTTTAGAACAATAAATTCAACCGGGCTGTAAAGCGCCATTCGTCGTATTCGAATTCATATTCGACTTGGCCAGTGTACATCGTCCGGCCATAGCGTTTGGACACTTTCGCGCCCAACCATTCTTGGTTAAAACTTGGCGTCGTTGATGTGCGAATTCCGCCAAGAAATCCGGCCGACCATTCGGACGTTATTCTGAAATATGCTTCCGGGATCAGGTCTATGTAAGCGTGCCCTTTGTCTTCGTCGAAAATCCAATTGGCGGATGCGGTTCCGGCAAGCGTTATCCATTTCCATTGTTTTCCGACGCGCGTTCCAATGTAATAAATATTATTGGCGAATTCGGGGATTCTCTCACGCCCGGCGAATTGAAGGCCCGCGAACAAATCCAACAAAATATCTTGGCGAAGTATTCTGTAAATTCCGCCAAGCCCCGGCCCGGAAAACCCGTATCTTGGCCCGTCGAAATCATGCTGATACTTTATGTCGGCGAAAATCGATAAGTGGTTGTTGATGCCGACCGCGAGCGCTTGGCCCAATTGCGCGAGGCTGTGATTATTAAACATCAACGAAGTTTGGGACAAAACATAACCGGTTTTCAGCATGAAAAGCGGGTCTTCGGTATCAAGAAGAATTCTGTCGCGTTCGTTTTCGAAATTCCATTGCTGAGAACTGCTTCCGCGGCCGGAATTATAACTGTCTCCGGACAAGGGCTCTTCATCCCATAAATCTTGGGCAATGGCAGAGCCATTGCAAAGAGCAAAGAGCAAAGAGCAAAGAGCAAATCGTTTAAATAATATGTTCATTTCGCGTGGTTAAAAATAGAAGAACAACTTTACCCCGACAAGATAATCTTGGTACGAGTCCAGCTTGACCTGACCTATGTATGTCGCCGGGATGCCGGGCGCAAGGCCCCAAGCTTCGACGCGTTTTCCGTTCGCGGAATCCCAAACCGACGCGCGGCCGTGCAATCCGATTGCGAACCAATGGTTGGGCTGATAATAAATTCCGGCGGCAAGTCCTGCTTGCTGATGCCAGTCGTAATCGCCGAACGTGGCTTCGACATTAATTGACCAGTCTTCGTTAAGCGCGCTGAACAATCCGAGTCCCCCTTCGATATACGTAGAGCTGTCGATTCCGCGCTTGAACGCGAAGAACAACGATTGGCCCGTGTCGTCCGTTATCCCGTTTCCGTAAGAATTGTCGTCCCACATTATATACCAAAACCGCGCAAGTCCGTACACGGTCGAGTTTCCGATTTTATACCCGACTTTGGCGTCCGCCAATAATCCGTTCGCAATTTCCGTCCATTGATAATATCCCGCGATATACGCTATCCAATCAGAGTTTTCAAAAAACCGCCATTGAAGCCCGACGCCCCATTGGTCGAATCCGCTGTCTGTGTTTTTATCGTTCGGGACGGTCGGATCGTCCCAGTTCATTTTATATGTTCTGTCGCCGTAGCGCCCGCTTCCTATGATAGTAAGGGTGTCGGTTATACCGAATGAAAGGTCAAGTTTTCCGTATATTTCTTCGGCGATCCATGTTCCGGTTTGGTCGACAAAATCAGGTTGCGCCGGCACAACGTTTTCAAATGCAAAGTCGTAAGTGTTTTTCGCATATCCGATATCCGCCAAGATTCCAAATTTACCTTGCTCTGGTTGAAAGAACGGATTGGCAAGGTGATATTTGCGGTCAGAGACTTTTTGCGCGGTTTCGGCGCGGCGGCTTACCGGCACGGGTTTTGGCGCGGGCGCGGGCTGAGCAACTCTCACCGGTTGGGCAGCGCGAACGGGGGGTGCTGCAACCACGGGCGCGACCACCGGTTCTGGGCATACGAATTCGCCGCATCCGTCGAAATTATCATAAAATCCGTCTGAGCCGCGACGCGACGGCACTTGGTAGAACATTTCCGGGCCTTCGGCAACGCCGATTGTTGCGGGCGCCGGTTGCGGCCCTGTCGTGCCGACATTATATGTCGGGCTTGGCTGAGCACTAACGCGCGCAGGGCGGGCAGGGCCGGATGTCATATCGGCGACGCTTGCGCCGTGAAATCCAGTTTCTGCAAATCCGATGTTATTGCGGATTGTGGTATTGGCATAAGCCGCCCCACTTAAAACCGCGCCGATGCCGAATGCGGCGGTCGCCCAGACAAATAAAGACAGTTGCTTTTTCATAAAATGGCCCTCTTACTTTTTAAGTATTATATCATAAAAGAGGGGGTCGAAAAAGACTAAAATTTAAAGCGATTTCACAAATGCGCTTTTTACAAAATCCGCGGCGACCATTCCTATAAATGCGCCAAGCAATACGTCGCTTGGCCAATGCGCGCCAAAAGACACGCGGGAAAGCATAATGATTACCGCAAGCGCCCAAGTCGCCCATTTAATGCGCGGGAACATCAATCCTATCATTACCAATCCGGCAAAGCTTGCCGCCGTGTGCCCCGACGGCATCGAATTAAACGCCCATTCGTTTGTAAATGGAAAAAATCCGGTCGTGCCGAAAGTCTCGAAAAATATCGGCCTCATCCGTCCGATGCAGAATTTCAATATGCCGACCGCGGCGCCGCTTGCAATCACAGAAGACAGCACAAAGAACGAAATGCGCGACGCGTCGCTTGTAATTTGCAAAAGTTTTGTCTCGCCCCGGCTTTTTCTTAAGATTCTGTTGATTGCAACTGATACGACAAGAATTAATCCGGATATGATTATCCAAATTTTCAGCGAGAATACGGCATCAATGAAACGCCATACAGATATATCGAAATTCCGCATAAAATTAAATACCGGAATATCAAACCAAAATACCCCAAGACCGCAAATTAAAAGCGTCGCAGCAAATGCGATACTTAACAATCCCCATTTGATTTTATCGGTTTTAGTTAAAAACATTTTTAATCCTTTTTATTGCGCATGCTGTTCCAATAATCGATGCGTTTTTTTATCTCGCGTTCGAATCCGATTTCACGCGGACGGTAATACGTCTGGCGTTTCATTGATTCTGGAAAACAATTCTGACCGGAAAAACCCGAATCCGTATCGGGCTCGTAAATATAATCTTTGCCATAGCCCATGTTCTTCATCATGCGCGTCGGCGCGTTTAATATATTTTTCGGCGGCATTAAACTTCCCGATTGCTCGGCCGCGCGATACGCAGCACCTTGGGCCGCATAGTTCGCAATCGATTTCGGCGCGGTGCCAAGATATATCACCAATTCGGTCAATGCCAAATCGCCTTCGGGACTTCCCATTCGTTCGTATATCTGCCACGCGGCAAGCGCAAGCTGCATCGCGTTCGGATCGGCAAGGCCGATGTCTTCCATTGCAAATCGGGTAAGGCGTCGGAACAAATACATCGGGTCTTGGCCGGATGTCATCATCCGCGCAGTCCAGTACAGCGCGGCATCCGTGTCCGACGCGCGCAATGATTTGTGCACTGCGGATATAAGATTATAATGCTCGTCCCCGGATTTATCCGACAAAGGCGCGCGTTTTTGAATCGCCGCTTCTAATTCTTCGGGGGTAAGGGGACTATCGAATTTAGTTCGCGCAAGGTATTCCACAACGTTTAACAAAAACCGCGCGTCGCCGTCGGCCATTTGCGCAAGATGTGTTCGCGCTTCGCGCGTCAAAGGCAATTTTGTTGAAACAAATTTTTCGGCGCGTTCCAATAATTCCAAAAGGTCTTCGGTGGACAACGGTGTCAATACCCCGATATGACAACGCGACAATAATGCGTTGTTCAATTCGAACGAAGGATTCTCGGTAGTTGCGCCAACAAACACAACCGTGCCGTTTTCAAGGTATGGCAACAATGTGTCTTGCTGCGTCTTATTAAATCTGTGAATTTCATCGATGAAAAGCAATGTTCCGCGGCCAAGCGAATGGTTCATCTTTGCCGCTTCCATAATTTTTTTTATATCTGCGACGCCGGAAAATACGGCGGACATCGCCACAAATTCCATATCCGTGGAATGCGCCAAAGCGCGCGCGATTGTCGTCTTGCCGCATCCGGGCGGCCCCCAAAGCAACAAGTTTGAAAGATGTCCCGATTCCACCATTTGTCGCACAAGGCCGGTCGGGCCCAGCAATGATTTTTGCCCGATTATATCGTCGATTGTTTGCGGGCGCATGCGGTCGGCAAGCGGCGCCGTTATCGACGCGGAAAGCAAAGAGGCTTTATTTTCTTTTTTTGGCATTTTATTAGTATTTATGATATAATATTATAATCAAAATAAGTGGATTTGCAAGGAGAGAGAGAAGCTTATAAGGGAATTGTCATGGCCAAAGAAAATATTCTTGAAAAGGTGAAAAACAAAGCCGAAGAACTGCGCAAAGTCGCAGCTTCGCCGCGCGAGCATTTCAAGGCAAAGAAAAAACAGCATATAGAGGACTATCGCGCGTTCGGCAAGATTGGCGATTATGCCCTTATGACCAGCGAACAGTTCGAAAAAAGGTGGAACTATGACAAAAAGCTGTTGGAAAAAGAGCTTGGGATCAAATTCGATGACCCGAACATAGAGGATAAGTATAAACAAGAATATTTGGCAAAAATGGCGGTCAGAAAAGATATCCGCCGCGCAGAACTAAGCGCGGCGGGCAGGGCCGCGGCCCTGCAGTTTTTGATGTGGATCGGCGGCGACAACGCGTTCGTAAAAAATTTAAAGCAATATTATAAAAAGTCCCACAAATTCCCGACATTCAGTGCTTATGCGGATTATTATTTATTGTGGCTGCTGGCGCTGACGCTTGGGTTCGGCGGCGCGCG
>WRIM01000015.1 GCA_009782725.1 Alphaproteobacteria bacterium
GACAGCGGCGTTCCGCGCCATATTATCGCAGAAATCGCAGCGCCCGCGTCTTTGATTGTCATATACATGTGGCCGCTTGTCGCGCGTGTGATTTGCGATAATTCGCCGCGAATTTTTATAACGGGGAACGCGGTTTCAACCACGTTTTTCAACAACGCGGAAGCGTCAGACACACTGAAAATCAAATCAGGCTGAACAAAAGGTTCTGGTTTAATAATCATCTCTATCAATTCTTCTATCGTTCATATTCATAATACCCCCCCCCTCAACAATATTGCTTAAAGTGGCGGTTTTTCCGCCATGCCACTTTGCAGCTTTTATCTTCGACACAATACCTTTAATTAAATCTGTTGGATTTGTAATATCTGCATCTTCTAAATAGTCTTGCAAATCATCACCCAGCATCAGCTTTTCTGCATTAAAATCAAGATTAACCTTATCGGCGCCGGGCAAATTTTTATAAACATTTAACAATTCATCGGATATCCCAAGGGCGCGAAAGTATTGCGAATAGAAATCATAATACGCCGGGCGATAATTGCTTTCCGCCAAATCAAGAATCCACAAGATTTTGCTTTTCTTGTCATAAAGAACATTATCTGATTCGAAATCATAATGCGAAAAAACTTCGCTGCCTTCTGGCAAGCCGGACAGGTCTTTCTCCGCCTTTTTCAAAATCTTTAAATCTTTGGGTGACACATGGCCTTGCGCAATATCGGCAATTGAAGCGGCAAAAATATCTCCGCGAAATCCAACTTCACGAATTGGCCGCAAATGATGCATGTCGCGCATAAAGTTAGCCAACCCATTTATAACGGCATTCTTATCTTGCTGTGGCAAAGACGAAAAAAGTTCAGAAGTCACTTGTTCGGCATCTGCAAATTCCAAACTGAATTTATTATTCTCAACCGCCAATGTCTTTGGAATACGATAGGTTGGATTATTTAAATTACTTATTTCCAAGACCAATCCTTGGGCCAACTGACGTTTTTGTTTCCACATAACGCGCCGCGCCCCAGTTTTAGCATTAGATGCAAGTTCGACGGATTTTCCAAGTTTGGCATCCTCTACAAGAAACGCATCGCTTTCGTGTCCGCTGCCTATTTTGGTTTTAACCGTGCTCATATCATAACTCCGTCAATGGCCAGCGTGGACGCGGGGCGACCGGCCCGGTGACAACGCGGCCCAACTGAAAATTCTCAAGTCCCGCCCATGCGATCATCGCGCCATTATCCGTGCAAAGATTCAGCGGAGGCGCGGCGTATTGCATATCCAATTCTGCCGCCATTTTTTCCAACGCCGCGCGTATCGCGGTATTTTTTGCAACACCGCCCGCGACCACCAATGTTTTCGGCGCCGCCGCTTTGACCCGCGGGTCGCGCAAAGCGTTATGCATGCGGTTGATTACGCTGTCCACGACCGCCGCTTGGAATGATGCGCAAAAGTCGTTTATAAATTCATCGGATAACGGGCGGTTTGGTTCTTTCTCCAAGAATGTCCGGGCGGCGGTCTTAATCCCGCTGAACGAAAAATCGCATCCTGGTTTATCGCACAAAGGCCGCGGGAATTTGAACCGGGTCGCATCGCCGCCAAGCTGCACGCGCGCGTCGATTACCGGCCCGCCGGGATAGCCAAGGCCCAACATCTTTGCGACCTTATCAAATGCTTCGCCCGCGCTGTCGTCCAAAGTTTGGCCTATTAATTCGTAATCGCCGACGCCGCGGACAAGCAAAATCTGAGTATGTCCGCCGCTTGCCAATAACAACAGAAACGGAAACGGGGTATCGTTGGTAAGGCGCGGCACCAATGCGTGTCCTTCCAGATGATTCACCGCGACCAATGGTTTCCCGGTTGCCTGAGATAATCCGACCGCGCCCATCCAGCCGACCATTACACCGCCGATAAGGCCCGGGCCCGCGGTCGCAGCAATAACGTCGATATCATCGATTTCGACGCCGGCATCCGCCAAAGCGCGCCGCGTTACGTCTTCCAACACAAGTATATGCGCGCGCGCGGCTAATTCCGGCACAACGCCGCCGAACTTTTGATGCTGTGGAATTTGGGAATAAATTATGTGCGACATAATCTGGCGATCGGAATTCACAACCGCAACGGATGTTTCATCGCAAGAACTTTCTATACCCAAACAAAGAATTTTTTTATCGGACATTAATTATTTTCCCTTAATGCGAATCCGACGCTGCACAGAGACGCCGCATCACGAATTTTCACCGAAGCCGAATTGGGAAGGGTCGCCATTTTATCAACGCACGCGACCATAATCCCGATGTTCTCGTTCGAGCCGGTCAGTATTTCAATCGCCGCGCCGCGCCGCGATTCCGATGCGGACTTCCACGCGCGAAGGTCGCCGCTTTCCAGCTCTTGCGGACGCATAGACATAAAGAACACCACGACCACAAGCGCAAGCGCCAATATGCCGATTATGAATTTAGTATGTGTTTTTATAAAGTTCATTTTTTGCTCTTTTATTTTACAATTTCATTAATACGTTTTATCATGCGGTCAAAGGCGCCTTTGGCCAACATGCCATATTCGGAACTATTGTAACCATAGGTGCCGCCTATCATAATCAAGCTATCAAGAAATTCTTGAACCATTACTGCTTCGGGACGCGATTTTGATTCTTCGCTTAATTGCAGTTTAATCGCATTGCTTGCCGACTTGAAATCTTTTGACATATTGCATCCTTTTATTCACAACGAACAAGCCACAAATCATAATCCGGATCTTGAAGCGGATTATATCCCGGATCGCTTGACATCATCCAACCGGAAAAAACTTTGGCATCTTGGGGGATGCGCGCGGATTTTTTTTCAACCTGAACAAACATGAAATCATCCCGCGCGGAATAGGGCGCGGAAGCCCGACATGCGCGGACGGTTATGCTCAACCGGTCGTATTCGAACGGGACACCGACCGGCAACGTCACGGTTTGGGCGCGGCCGGCGGCTTTGTTCATAATTCTTACCACCGCCGTTTGCTTTGCAATCGTATCCTTTTCATACGCGTCTTCGGCATGCGCGGCATACGCGCAAAAGCAAACGGCGAAAGTAAAAAAAAGTTTCTTCAAAACAATTACGCCTTGTTCGCGGCTTTTTCCGCGGCGGTCGCGTTAAGGTCTTCGACAATGCGCGCCTTTTTGCCCGATAATTTACGAAGGAAGAACAATTTCGCGCGACGCACTTTTCCTATGCGGACTTTTTCGATTTTTTCAATCGCCGGAGAAGCGATCGGGAATTTGCGTTCCACGCCGACGCCGTAAGATTCTTTGCGCACGGTGAACGATGCGTTTACGCCGGCGCCGCTGCGCTCTAACACCACGCCTTCGAACAATTGAGTGCGGAATTTATCGCCGTCTTTGATTTTTACATAAACGCGCAGAGTATCGCCCGCTTTGAAGTTCGGGATTTTTTTATCAGCGGTTAATTTTTCTTGCTGTTGCTTTTCGATTTTATCAATTATGTTTGCCATTTTCATTTTCCTTGTATTAGGTCTGGACGTCTTTGTTTTGTTATCTCGTCCGATTGGGTTTTCCGCCACGCATCAATTTGGCCATGGTGACCGGACATCAGGACTTCTGGGACATTACGTCCGCGCCATGACGACGGGCGGGTGTACAAAGGCCATTCCAACCCCCCGATTTCAAAACTTTCATTTGCGGTCGATTCATTACCGCCGTGAACGACATTATCCAATAGACGAACGCAAGAGTCAATAAAAACCTGGGCCGCAAGTTCTCCGCCGGATATCACATAGTCGCCTATGGAAATTTCCATAATATCATATTCTTCGATTACGCGCTGATCGATTCCTTCGTACCGCCCGCAAATTAATGTGCAATTTGCAAAGTTCAAAGTGCAATTATTTACAAATTCCCTGGCCATTTTTTGATTCCAAACTTTTCCACGCGGAGAAAAATATATAATCGGGCCGAATTTCTTATTTGAACTTTGAACTTTGCACTTTGAACTTTCAATCGCGCTGTCAAGCGCGTTTGCCAATACGTCCGCGCGCATCACCATGCCCGCGCCGCCGCCGAATTGAGCGTCGTCGACGCTTCCGTAATTATCCGTCGCAAAGTCGCGTATGTTTATCGCGTCATAAGACCATATTTTGTTGTTCAACGCGCGTCCGACCACGCCCCCGCCAAGCGTGCCTGGAAACATTTCTGGAAAAATGGTCAATATGTCGAAATGCATTTTACTCAAATGTTATTATCCGTTTTGCGACATCCACTTTTGCGCCGGCGAACGATACCATTTCACCGTTCGATAATTCCAAAATATCGCCCGCGCCGAAATTATGTACGGCGATTACAGTGAGAGTCTGTAGGGGCGAATGAAAATTCGCCCTGCTGTCGGTCGTATTCTTGGGCGAATTTTCATTCGCCCCTACAACCTTCATACCGATTAAATCCGCAACGTAATATTCGTCACCGGAAAGTGCGGGCAAAGCATCGCGGTCGATAAACAATTCTGTGTCACGAAGGCCTTCGGCCGCATTGCGATCGTCTGTGCCGTCAACTTTTGCAATGATTACGGTCGAATTCGGAATCGCGCGAACGAATTTGAAATCGCCTTCATTGAACTTTGCACTTTGAACTTTGAACATTGCAAAATCCTGCGGATTTTGCGTATACGTCTGAACGCGAACTTCGCCGCGCAGGCCTTGGGCGCCGACAATTTTTCCGACAAGGATTTTTTTAGATTCGCTCATTTCTTTCCAAAGTCTGCGATTTTCGCCTTTAACGATTTGTCCGTGGGAAGATGCTCGAATTCCGACGGGTCAATCCACCGATATTCCAAATGCTCGTCCGAAAGTTTGATTTCGCCGCCGATATATTCGGCCAACATCGTCACGCCTACGACTTGAACATCGCTGTTATCAATCATGAAAGTCCACGTAGACCAAGGCGTGCCGATTTTGACGGAAAGCCCCGTTTCTTCCATGATTTCGCGGGCGATTGCGTCAATCGGCGTTTCGCCGAAATCAATCCGGCCGCCCGGTATGTCCCAAGTTCCGGGAACGACTCCAACGCGAGTGCTGCGCTTTAACGCCAACACCTTGCCGTCTTTTTGAATAATCGCTTTGACCGCGACCATAAATTCTGACATTTGGAATGATTCCGTTTATTCCGCCGCCGGTGTTTCTACTGGCGTTTCGGGCGCGGCAACTGCCGCCGCTTCCACAGGAGTTTCCACCGGGGCTTCTACAGGCGCTTCGACCGGAGCGGCCGCCGCTGCTTTCGCTGCTTCTTCTGCTTCTTTGGCTTTGGCCAATTTTGCCGCGCGGTCTTCTAATTTCTTTTTGGTTTTTTCAGAAGGCTGATTCTTTTTTGTCTGAACCGGATGAGCCTTGGCCGCGACCAATCCCGCATTGGCCAAGAATTTATAAACGCGATCCGACGGGCGCGCGCCTTTGGCCATCCAAGCCTTTACTTTGTCCGCATCCAACACCACGCGTGTCGCGGAATCTTTCGCAACCATAGGATCGTACGAACCGATGCGTTCCAATATGCACCCGGAATCGCGCGCGTTGCGAGAATCCGTCACCACAATGTGATAATACGGGTGTTTTTTCGCGCCATGCCGCGCAAGTCTGATTACTACTGCCATTTTTGCTCCTTTTTATTTATTTTGAGTTTTTATTAGTTTCGACGACACCGCCGAATACTGTTTTCATTGATTCAAGAAACGCAATCCAAGACGGATCGTTGCCGCCTTCTTTGCGTACATGATTAAGCACGCTGTCTGGACTTACATACTTGTTATTTGTTGTTTTGTCGCTCATATTCATACCTATTTTTTTATAAAATCGATTATAATGTTACAGATGCGCAGGGTTTGGCGGCGGACAAGTGTATTGAACATACACGGACGCCGCCAAACACAAGCAGATGTGCCGTTATAATCGATTTTATCCAATAAAAAGCCACCGAGAGCGATAACTCGCCGTTCGGTGTCCCGTGGCCACAGCCAAAGGATTGTTTTTATTTGATTGGCCTAATTATACGAGAATTTTATTGAAAGTCAAATAAAATATAGATATAATTTGCAAACGTTGCGAGTGTAGTATAATGGTAGAACAAAAGCTTCCCAAGCTTTGGGCGAGGGTTCGATTCCCTTCACTCGCACCACTTCTTACCGGCGAAGATTATCTTCGACCAGCGACTGAATTTTATAAGCCTGGACTTCTTGCCATACATCATCGCATTCAATGGCGGTATATTGTTCCACCAACGGATGAGCGAACGTATTATTTCTTGTCTTTTCTTTTGCCTTGTAAAAACATTTGCTTACGTGATTTAACGCGCCGACATCTCTCATGGCGTGCACAAATTCATGCGTCACAAGTCCCATTGCGCCGTAATAATCAAACTCTGCCGATTCATGGTCGTATTCTATGATTTTTTTTATGACGCGGTAAATGCCGTATGCTTTGTGGGCGCGAAGGTCTGAAAAGCCCGCGGATTTAAGGCGATTGTCATCCAAAAACTTGTCCCGCCATGTTGCAACGCCGGAATCGGCCACACTATAGGTGGCCCGTATCATAAAGTCTTTAATGTCGGAAGCCGAAAGGCGGCGCCAGTCGCCGACCACCGAGATGCCGTGAGATTCATCATAAACATCGGTCCAACTGCGCAGCAGAAAAGCGATTTCATCTGCGACAATGCGCATATCTTTTTCATCATGGTCAAGAAGTTTAGTCGCAAGCTTTGTTGTTTCGGCATTAAAATAATCTTGGTTTATCTTTGAATTGTAATTAAAGAAATCTATAACTTTTGCGTATTCTTTTGGATACCGCTTTTTATACTCCAAAATCTCGTCAAAATATTCCATGTCAGAGTATATTGATACGCCTTCTTTATCATCTCTTATCATAGACCGATTTTTCATAAGAAACGCTTCTATCTCGGGCCAAGATAAAAACCTGGTTTTATCATGAGCTTCGCCATAATAGCGCGATAGAGTCAGCATATCACGATATATGTAATCCGCCTCTGTCTGTTTTTCTACAATTTTTCTAAACTGATCGCCTGCAGATTGACGGATTTTATTATAATCCTTTTTATCAATTTCCCTGTCAAGAAGCATGCCGGAAACAGCGCCCGTGGCGGCGCGCAATTTTCTTCGCAATAAAAATTTATTTCTTTCTTTCACAGCTTGAATTATAGCATATTTATATGCTAATATGAAACGAAACGTAAGGATAATTAATGAAAATCGATATTTGTGTTTTCGGGCGTCCGAACGGCGCCGACTTTTCCGATTGCGACAAAAATAATTCCGAATTGTTCGAAGACTATGCGGACGAGCTTCGCGCGACCGGAAAACCCCAGACATACGGGACATATCTTGATCATGTTGGAAATATCGTTTATGTGTTTGTGGCCTCTCAGAATGTTGTCGGATTCGACGATAATAAAGATTCGTATTTCGGAATATCGTTCGCAATTAATCAAGGAATGTTCAAAGAAGAAAACAGCCTTTCCAAATTCTTTGATTTTTTGATGAAGCATATTATTTCCAACGGCGTTCTGTTTGAACAATTGGCAAACGGCGATATTAAATACCGCGTTGCGGGCTTTAAAGATGCCCGGGCCGAAATAGACCAAATCAAAACCAACGTCATACGGCATAATCTGGAAAAGAACCTGCGCGATGAAATCGTGCCGCTGCCCCAAGCGGCCCCGAACGTGTCGGTCAAAGTCCCGCTTATCGCCGGAAATCCAGTCTTTAACAACAGATTTCGCCAATACAGCTTGATGAGTATCTCTCAGGAATATAAAATGCCAATGGATTTGTATACTCTGGACAGGCTTTTGAGAATATTCCGGGTTAATCCGACCGAACGCACGTACAAGAATGCCCAGCAAGTATTTCACAATATTGTGGGCGATCAATATACGATAAACGCGGCCGATAGTTCACTGATAAAAAAGCTTAATGAATTTTACGCCGTCTTTTCCGACGAAAAAAATAAATTCTATAAACCAGAGTATCAGGCCGACATAGACAAATCGCACAGCATGATAGCAAATCTTGTCGAACAAATGAAACCAAAGACGGCGCCTGCGCCGCAACCGGTGGCGGCGCCAGTTGTCGCGCCACCGCCCCAAGCGGAACAATATAAAACCGCGGGCCGCAAGATTAAACCACAAAATTCGTTAAAACGCAGAATTCATTCAATGTTCGGTTGGCGTAATAAATAAATGAAAACTAACCCGATTTTGACAATCGATATTGGCGCGCTTTGCAAGAATTGGCGCATGCTTTGCGATTCCGCGCCGAATGCCAAACCGGCCGCGGTTGTAAAGGCAGATGCTTATGGCACCGGCGCCACGAAGACGGCCGCGGCATTATATGATGCGGGATGCCGCAATTTCTTTGTCGCAAATGGGGCCGAGGGCGCAAACATTCGACCACACGTCGGGGATTCAAATATTTTTATTCTGAACGGAATTGATGAAGAGAGTGTTTCTTTATTCAATGAACATCGACTAACGCCGGTTATATCAAATTTTGATGCGTTGAATATTTGGAAAGCGAATAGACTTCCCGGCATTCGCCCAATTATCCAAATCGATACCGGGTTGAATAGGTTGGGCTTTCATGAGTCCGAACTTTGCAAAATATCTGACACGGATAAATCCGAATTTTCTTATGTGATGTCGCATTTGGCGTGCGCGGACGAACCGGGTCATCCGATGAATATGGCGCAATTGACCCGGTTCGAATCCATGCGAAGATTTTTTCCGGGACTTCCCGCAACACTGTCCGCATCGAATGGAAATTTCTTGGGCCCCGAATTCCAATTCGATATGGTACGTTTCGGCGTCGCTCTTTACGGGGGCCTTACCGCCGCGGGATTTAAACCCGCGCCGGTGATGAATTTGTCCGCGCCTGTATTGCAGATAATAGATTTACAGCCGGGGGAATCCGTCGGATATAACGCGACATTCGTTGCAAAGAAAAAGACCCGGGTCGCGGTTTTGGCGGTGGGGTATGCCGACGGCCTTCCTTGGTATATTCGGATTTCCGGACGGGGAAAAGTATTCTTTGGCAATGCATCCGCGCCCATAATCGGAAGCGTATGCATGGATTTAACCATGGTCGACGTATCCGATTTGCCCAGCGTCAAAGTAGGGGATTGTGCGGAAATTATCGGAAACCATTACGGCGTCGATGATTTGGGAAGGGACAGCGGCACGATAAGTTACGAGCTTCTTTGTCGAATTGGCGGCGGCAAACGCGCCGAAAGAATATATATAAAATAAAAAACCGGGCGTTTGCCCGGTTTTCACGATTTTATCGTTGTCTGTTAACGCCCCCCCCCCTAGATTTTCGCGTATTTCCATAATGGAAAGGATTATGGTTATAA
>WRIM01000016.1 GCA_009782725.1 Alphaproteobacteria bacterium
TCGCGCTTAAAGTTCGGGTTTGTTCCGAATTGATGTCCGCAATAGACCGCCATGGATTTTATTTTTTTCATATTCATATTCCTTTACTTTCGAAAATTTTATCATAAAATGTGACAATTATGAACAAAAACTTTAACGACTTGTTAAAAAGCTATAAAAACCGGCGCATTGCGGTCGCGGTAAGCGGCGGCATTGATTCAATGGCATTGATGCACATCGCGGCAAATTCTGGATTAAATGCGGTTGCCGTCACCGTCGATCATGGGTTGCGCGAGAATAGCGCGTCGGACGCAAAGTTCGTGGAACAGATTGCCGCAAAAATTAAAATCCCGCATTATATTTTGCATTGGACGGGAACGAAACCCAAAACCGGAATCGAAGACGCCGCGCGCCGCGCGCGTTACGAATTATTGTTGGATTTCTGCCGCGCGCATGATATCAAAGTACTCATGACCGCGCATCAGGCGGACGATCAAATCGAAACATTCCTTATGAATCTGGGCCGGGGCAGCGGCGTTTACGGGCTTGCCGGGATTCGTGCAGAATTGACTTTGGACGGAATTACAATCGCGCGGCCGTTATTGGATGTTACCCGCGCCGAACTTATAAAATACTGCAAAAATAATAAAATCGAATACGTTCACGACGAAATGAACGACGATGAAAATTTCACCCGCGTGAAAATCCGAAAGAATCGGCATATCTTGGAGGACAGGCTTGGCATAACCGACGCGCGAATTTTGACCGCGATACACTCGTTAGGCCGCGTGCGCGATATGTTGGAAGACGATGTCGAAGAGCTTGTCTCGTCTGTATTGATAAATAATCGCGCGATTTTTTCCGAAAAATTCTTAACCGACATGCCGCATGAATTGCGTATGAAATTCTTGTCCCGGATTTTGCAGAAAATCGGAACATTGCCCTATCCTCCGCGTCTTGAAAAAATAGAACGCGCCATTATATGTTTAGAAAATGATTGCAAGTTCACAACCGCGCGTTGTATAGTGCGACGCGTTCAGAGTAATATTTTAATCGCGGCCGAAGGCCAAAGCTGCAGTTTTAGGAAGGCAAAATAATGAAGATAAAAGACAAATCATTCAACTATATAATTATATTCGGGATTCTTTTCGCCATGCTGCTTGGGCGCGCGTTCTTTATGAATAATAATGAAACACCGACCGCGACGCCGGAACAATCAGAGGCCGCAGAAATTGCAAAAACGTCTTCGTTCGCAAATAGATTCTCTTTCTTTGGCACGCGTGACGCGCACAAAGCGCAAATTATTGACATGAATTTTTCGGAAATTCTGGCGGCAAGCACCGAACGCAAAATAGAGACCGCGCAAATCCGCGGCAATATTATGACGGGAACATTAACCGACGGAACGGAATATCGCGCGATTGTCGATCACGACCCCGCGCTGCTTACGCGTTTGGCGGAATCCGGCGCGGCGGTGCAGCTTGATAATTCGCGCGGCATGATTGATCATTTGGGCACTTGGGTGCCGATACTTATGGGGTTATTATTTATATGGTGGATTTTCCGCGGAATCAAAGGCGGCGGAGGAATCGGCGGAATAGGCCGCGCTGCGGCGGCTTCGTATAACCCGACCAAAATCACGACCGGAAAAACCAAAACGACATTCGCGGATGTGGCCGGCATAGATTCTGAAAAGCAAGAAGTTTCAGAAATCATCGATTTTCTTAAAAACCCGGATAAATTTAAAAAGCTGGGCGCGCGGGTGCCGCGCGGAATCTTGCTTTCGGGCGAGCCTGGGACTGGCAAAACATTGCTTGCCCGCGCCATTGCGGGCGAAGCGAACGTGCCGTTCTTTGCCGCATCGGGCAGCGACTTTTCGGGAATTATCGTGGGCCTTGGCGTTGCGAAAATCAAAGAAATCTTTGAAATGGCAAAACGCAATGCCCCGTGCATTTTATTCATCGATGAAATCGACGCGATTGGAATGGCGCGCGGGCGAAGCAGTTTTAACGACAACGACCGCGAACAAACGCTCAACCAATTGCTAATCGAAATGGACGGGTTTGCGAATGATTCGGGGATAATCGTCATCGGCGCGACTAACCGCCCGGATATGCTTGACCGCGCTTTGCTTCGCCCCGGACGTTTTGATCGTCAGGTTTATATAGAATTGCCGAACCTTGCCGGCCGCGAAGAAATTTTAAACCTCTACGCGAAAAAGATGAAGTTCGCAAAAGACGCGGATTTGAAAAACATCGCGCGCGGCACAACCGGATTTTCCGGCGCGGATTTGGAAAATTTATTGAACGAAGCGGCGCTGAACGCGGCGCGCTCGAACCACAAAGAAATCGAGAATTCGGATTTAGAAGAAGCGCGCGACAAAACGTTAATGGGCCCAAAGAAAAATAAAAAAATGCGCGATTGGGATAAAAAGCTGACCGCGTATCACGAAGCCGGACACGCGTATATTTCCGTGCATTACCGCGATTTGGTCGACCCGATTCACAAAGCGACGATTATCCCGCGGGGACGGTCGCTGGGCGTTACGCAATTCTTGCCCACAGACGACAAAGTATCGCTGACCGTGTCCGAAATACGCGCAACGATGAGCGTCGCCATGGGCGGACGCGCCGCCGAAGAAGTGTTTCTGGGCGCGGACAAAATCACAACGGGCGCGGAAATGGATATCGCTCACGCGACTTATTTGGCGCGGCGTTCGATTACTATGGACGGCTTGTCCTCTAAAATCGGGCCCGTTGCGATTTACCAAGTCGATACGTTCGGAACGCGGCACGCATTGGAATCCGCATCGGAAAAAACGGCGGAATTGGTGGACAGCGAAATCAGAGCATGGATGGACGCGGCGCATAAAGACGCGAAACAAATACTGACCAAAAATCGCGCAAGCGTCAAAAAATTGGCCGAAGAATTGTTGGTACGCGAAACGCTTACCCGCGAAGAAATCGAAAAAATCGTAATCGGAAAAAAGCCAAAGCCCAAAACAAAGGCAAAAAAATGAAGCGGATAATATTGATTGGGGGAAGCGACGGTCTGGGACATGCATTCGCCGAATTGTGCGCGGCATCCGGAATTGAAATAGTCAATTTATCCCGCACGCCAAGTGACGCGGCTACCGTCAACATCAAATGCGACTTGTCGCGCGAATCCGATATCAACGCCGCCGTCAATGAAATCAAATCGAAATATTCCGAATTCAGCGCAATAGTAAACTCTGCGGCGATTGTCGGCATGGAAAAAATAAATGAAATAACTTGGGAAAAATTTAATAAAACTTGGGTCATCAACGCAATCGGCCCGCTTTATTTAATGTCGCAATTATTCGACAATATTAAAAGAAACTCTGCGGATATTTTGAACATCGGCACCACCGCGATTTTAAAAGAAGGTTATGAAAATCAATTGGGATATCTTTCCAGCAAATGGGGGCTTCTTGGCGGATCGCAAAATCTGCGCCTTGAATTAAAAGGTACATTGTGTCGCGTGATTCATGCGCATGTCGGCGGGATGAACACGCGCTTGCATTACAAAGATTACGGCGCGACAATCGACGACGATTCAGATTGGATGAATCCGAAAGATGTTGCAGTTATAATGTTAAGAACTTTACAGCAACCAAAACAAATCGAAATAACCGAAATTACAATCGCGCGAAAAAAGAAATAATGGCAAAGATTCATACTATTAATATGGCGCCAAAAAATACGAATTCCGTGTTAATAGAATCCGACGGCTTGGCCGCAATTTTCGATCCATGGGGCGCCCCTAAGAAATGGCGCGAATTGCTTGCCGAACGCGAATTGAAATTACATGCGATTTATTGCACTCATGGTCATTTCGACCACATAATGGGCATACCGGATTTGGACGCGCCATGGTATATGCATCATGGGGACTTGCCGGTGATAGATTGGTCGAACAAAGTACTTCGCACAATGTTTTCAAAAACCATTGATTTGAATAAAATGCCGCCCCGCCCTATTTCAACCGGCATCATGGAAATTTTGCCCGGCGTGACAGTCGAAGTTTTACACCTTCCCGGACATTCCGCCGGCGGCGTTGCATTTTATTTTGATTCTGAAAAAACTCTTATAATCGGCGATACATTATTCCAAGATTGTTACGGACGGACGGATATCGTAACGGGCAGCGAATCTCAAATGCGCGAATCATTAAAGCAAATCGCCGCGCATGGTTTTCCGGACGACACGCTTGTCATCCATGGGCACGGGCCGAATACAACCATAAAATATCTTCGGGAAAATAATCCTTACTTTTAACCATAATCAAAAATTAAACCGAAACAGATTTTGATGAATTTTTGAATGATTTTTCATGAATTTTTATAAGCGTTTATTCCCATAAATCGAATAAAAATTCATGAAAAAGCGCCAAAAAGACGCAAAATATGTTTCGCCAGCAACCCCCGTTTAATTTTTGATTATGGTTATCAATTGATAATGAATAAAAATCTGTTATAATGAATGCATTGAAAACCAAAGGAAGAATCATGAAGAAATTTTTAATCATCGCATTGACCGCGTCTCTTGCCGCATGCGCATCCACAACGGAAGAAGCAAAAACGACAAGCGCCGCGCAAAAGCAAATCGCAACGGATACCGCGAACCAAACTAAAAGCAATATCCAAGCAACCAAAGACAACGTGAAATCCAATATAACGCAGACGCGCGACGACGTCAAAGCATCGATTCAGGCATCAAAAGACACCGCAACGTCCGCGTATGAAACCAAAAAAACCGAAATTAAAGACACGATTACCGAAGTAAAAGAAATCATTGAAGAATAACAAAAACCAACTCAACCAAAAGGAAGAACCATGAAAAAACTTTTAACATTATTTGCAGTATTCGGAATATTCACAACCGCGGCGCTTGCAGAGATGCCGGGCAAAGGCTTTAAAGACAATATGACCGCGGAACAAAAAGCGGAATGGAAGGCGAAGAAAGAAAAAATGGGCGATAAAAAAGCCGAATGGAAAGATAAAATGGAATCCATGACCGACGAAGAAAAAGCGGAATGGAAAGAAAAAAAAGCCGGCTGGGACAAAGACCGCGGTGATAAATCGGCCGAATGGAAAGATAAAAAAGGCGAATGGAAAGACCGCGCAAAATCCGAAGGCGAAAGGGTTAAATACGACGCCGACGTCGCCAAAGAAAAAATCCATGACGAAGTAAACGCGGCCGAAATCGAAGCCGCCAAACCCGCACCCACGACGGACGAAGCGAAACCCGGATTCTGGGGCAAAATGTTCGGGAAGAAATAATTAAAACCGATAAATAAAAAACCGCGCGACGCGCGGTTTTATTTTATCCCAACATTACTTTCTTTACTTTGTCCAAAATCGGCGCGGCGGCCGCGCGGGCGCGTTCTGCGCCATGCGCCAATATCGCGTCGATTTTGTCGGGGGCGGATAATAACTCTTTGTACCTTTCCCGCGGGGCCGATAAATAATCATTAACCGCTTCGAACAAAATCTTTTTCGCGTCGCCGTAACCCATGCCGCCCGATTCAAATCGCGCACGCAAATCTTTAACAGCCGCCGCGTCCGCAAAATGCGTATACAATTGGAATATCGTGGAAACGTCGGGGTTTTTTGGTTCTTCCGGCAACTTGCTGTCCGTTATTATTCGCATTATTTTTTTCTTTAGCTCTGCGGGCTCGTCAAAAATCGGGATTTGATTGCCGTACGATTTGCTCATCTTTCTTCCGTCTAATCCCGCTATCAATCCGGTTTCCGCGCGAATCGACGGGGTCGGCAATTTGAAAACATCGCCATAAATATTATTAAAGTATCCCGCGATGTCGCGCGCGAATTCCACATGCTGTTTTTGATCGCTGCCCACCGGCACAATGTCGGTGCCGTACAGCAATATGTCGGCCGCCATTAACACCGGATAAGTGTACAACCCCATATTCACGCCTGCATCAGTATCCGCGCCCGCGGCCGTATTGCGGTCGACCGCCGCTTTGTACGAATGCGCGCGGTTCATCAAACCCTTTGGCGTTACGTTCATTAAAAATGTGTTCAGCGCGTATACTTCCGGAACATCGGATTGCCGAAAGAATATGGTGTGTTCCGCATCCAATCCCAACGCCAAATACACCGCCGCAATTTCGCGCACATGGGTCGCAATTTCATGCCGGTCGGTGACGGCGTTCAACGCGTGCAAATCCGCGATAAACGCGAATGATTGGCCCGCGGGCGCCGCGTTCGCCAATTTAATCATGGGCATAATCGCGCCGATAAGATTGCCAAGATGCGGCATCCCCGTCGGCTTTATCCCGGTTAAAATTATTTCTTTTTTTTGCATTTTATATTCCTTTTATCCATTCGTTGAATTTTTCCAATTCGGAAATTTCTATGAATTCATCCACCGTATGTGCCTGCGCAATGTTTCCGGGCCCGAACACAATCGTGGGTATGCCAAGCTTTGCAAAGAATCCAGCCTCGGTCGCAAAGCTGACCTTAGCCCCTTTGCCAAACATTTTTACAAAGTCCGAATTCGCATCCGCGGCAAAGCTTTCCACATTCACGCCCGGAATAAATTCGACAGAGCACGACGGGTCTTTGCTTTTTATATCGATATCCAAATCTTTGCAAAGCTTTGCAATATCGTTGTTAAATCCGATGATGTCATTACCCGGAAGATAACGCATCATGTACGACAATTCTGCGCTTCCCGGAATCTTGTTGACGGCGTCGCCCGCGCAAAGGGTGCCGATATTCACGGTTGTATGATTTGGCGAAAAGCAATCGTCCGGCGCCCAAGATTCCGAATGCTTTTTAAATATTTCACGCAAAGCGATGTACGCCCGCACAATATATTCCCCCGCATCAACGCCCAATTCCGGATATGCGGAATGCGCGGATTTTCCCGTCACATTAATCTGGGCGCGGAATCCGCCTTTGTGCGCGACGATCGGGGTTAGCTCTGTCGGCTCCATAACTATGCAGCCGCGCGGCTTTGCACCAAAAAAATTATCAAAGTTCGATGCGACTAATTGCCTGATTGCGCTGAATCCGCCTTCTTCGTCATGCGTTAATACTATGTGATATGTATTTCCGCTTGCCGCCAATGCATCGATATTGGCCAATATTGCGGCAATCGCACCCTTCATGTCGGTCGTCCCGCGCCCATAAAGGCGCGAATCAACAAGCGTCAATTTATGCGGGGGATAATTCCATTCGTCCGCCGCGGCCGCGACGGTATCCATGTGCCCCGAAAATATAACGCCCGCGCGCACCGGGTCGCCGATTGTCGCCAACAAGCTTGCGCGCTTGCCGTTCGGCGACATCACCCTGTGCGTCCGCGCGCCGGATTTATCCAATAGTTCTTGAATATAATCCACCGCCGCCATTGTGTCGATTGTTATTGTGGTATCGATCGATATCAATTTATCTAAAATTTCAATTGTTTTGTCTATCATTTTACAAATCCTTGATACCGTTTTACGACGCCTGAATCAAATATCCTTATTATATCAGATTTTTTCATCAACCACACGTGCGAATTGACGGTTATGCCCGCGCCGGTATCCCCGCCAAGCGTATAGTGTTCTCCAACCGTAGTATCATAGTTTCCTATGTTTTCCGCATCGAATCTCTTGAAGAATTTCGGAGACAATTCATACCCGTTCAATGTTTCCGAAAACACGTTTATCGCATTTTCGGAAATTTTCGCAGACGCGATATAATAAGCAAGGTTCGGCCCGATACCCATTCGTTGAAATTCCGGCAGAAGATAGAACGTCTTCATGTTTACAATCTCTGCATCATCGAAAGTCCGCAAAGTTCCACTCATCTTAACTTCATTAGGAAAAACATTATTCGCATTTCCACCATTAATCGAACAAATAGAAAGAACTGCTTGCTCAAGCGGATTTTTATATTTCGTCATAAAAGATTGAGCAAACGAAATAATATTCGCCGCAACTAAAATCGTATCATTTCCCAAATGAGGTTGAGCTGCATGAGTTCCTTTACCTTTTATCGTCCAATAAATTTCACAAGTCGCAGCCATCGCAGCAGTTTTTGAAACAGAAAAAACTCCTGTATTTTCTTCCGAATTTATATGCTGAGCAAAAATCATTTGAGGTTGTAGCTCATTCAGAGATTTATCGTTCAAATCTTTACTGTGCAAAACTCCACTGTCAAGTATTAATTTTGCTCCGCCCGGCAAAACTTCTTCGCCTGGTTGGAAAATTAATTTTATAACTCCATTTAATTTGTCAATATTTTTTTGCAAAATCTCCGCCGCTCCAAGTAATATTGCTGTGTGCATATCATGACCGCAAGCGTGCATAACTCCTTCATTTTTTGAACTATAAG
>WRIM01000017.1 GCA_009782725.1 Alphaproteobacteria bacterium
ACAAGGAATAAGGAAAAAGGAATAAGGAATAAGAATGCCGCAATCGACGCGCATGCCGCAGCGATAATTCTGGAAGATGCGATTGCGATGATGAAAAGAGTAACAAAATGAACATAATATATCAAAAACACGATTTGTCCGATGTTCAGGCGCGCGCGCTGTTGGATTCTCCGGCATTGGCGGTCGACACCGAATTGACGGGATTGGACGTGCATTCCGACCAATTGTGTTTGGTTCAGCTTCGCGCAGAAGACAGCGATGACTTTTACCTTGTGCAAATCAAAAATAATGCGGGGTATCCGAACCTTTGCCGCGTTCTTGCCAACCCAAAATCGACCAAGATTTTTCATTACGCGCGAATGGATTTGCTTATGATTTACAAACGGCTTGGCATTTGGGCGATGCCGGTTTTTTGCACCAAGATTGCGACTTTGCTTGCGCGGCCGAAAAAGGGTCATGCGCTGCATAATGTATTAAAGGAAGTTTTGAAAATAGAGCTGGACGCGGATTTAAAAAAAGAAACGATAAGCGATTGGGGCAAAGACCTTACGAAAAAACAGCAAAAATACGCCGCGATCGATGTGTTGTATCTTCATGAATTGCGCATGGTTTTGGGCGATATGCTGTGCGATAAAAATCGAATGGATTTGGCGCAAAAATGTTTTGAATTTCTGCCGACGCGCTGCGAGCTTGACCTGAACTGGGGGGAACGGGACATTTTCGCGTATAATCCTAAATAGTGCCGCTACCCATTACATTTATATTCTTATCTTTATAAAGCTCTATCATTTTATCGCGGGCGGCGGACAGGTATGTTCGCGGGTCGAAATCGTCCGGATGTTCGAAAAGGGTTTGGCGCACGCCCGCGGTAAAGGCAAGCCGCGCGTCTGAATCTACATTTATTTTACATATATTCATTTCTCGGGCGTGAATCAATTGGTCGGTCGGGATGCCGCGGGCGCCGACAACTTTGCCTCCGAATTTGTTTATATCATTAACCAAATCTTCGGGCACAGACGACGCGCCATGCAGAACAAGCGGAAAATCGGGTAAAAGGGCGGCAATCTCTGCCAAAATATCGAATCGCAAAGTATCCGTCGCATGCGCCATTTTATACGCCCCGTGCGATGTGCCGATCGATATTGCCAAAGAATCAATCCCGGTCATCTCGACAAAACGAACAACGTCGGCCGGATTTGTGTAATGAGTAACGGTGCCAATCTTATCATCTTCTATGCCGGCAAGCGCGCCCAGCTCGGCCTCTACACTGACATCATAAATATGGGCGTAATCGACAACCTGTTTCGCAAGCGCGGCATTTTCATCAAAGGAAAGGTGACTTCCGTCTATCATAACGCTGCTGAAGCCTGCATCTATGCATTCTTTACAGATTTCGAAATTCGCCCCATGGTCAAGATGCAATGCAATAGGCGCCGTCATGCCCAATTCTTTGGCATATTCCGTCGCGCCGCGGGCCATGTGAGTAAGCAAGGTTGTGCCCATATACCGGCGCGCGCCTGCAGATGCTTGCAATATTACGGGGCTTTGCGTCGCTGCGCATGCGTGAATAATTGCCTGTAATTGTTCCAAATTATTGAAATTATACCCCGGCACCGCGTATTTTCGGGCCAAGGCCAGCCCGAGCATTTCGTTTGTATTTGATAGGCCCAGTTCTGTATAGTGCATATATTACCCTTTTTT
This sequence comes from Alphaproteobacteria bacterium, assembly GCA_009782725.1. Taxonomy (GTDB): domain Bacteria; phylum Pseudomonadota; class Alphaproteobacteria; order Rs-D84; family Rs-D84; genus WRCC01. Next base: position 1,702 of record WRIM01000017.1, read on the forward strand.
AAAGATTATATCATAATAGTTATAATGTGTCACTCAACCAAAACGACCCAAAGGGTCGTCATGCCGGCGAAGGCCGGTATCTACTGCCGCGCAGCGGATGCGGCCATCGGCCGCATTTAATGCCCGCGGCGCAATGGGCCCCGGCCTGCGCCGGGGTGACGGCCGTCCGAAAAGAATTTTAATAAAAACCTTGACAATTTATTTGACTGTACTATATTTGTGTCAAGAAGACCCGAATCGGTCGGGTGGAATAAACGAAACAAAGGACTGAAAAATGAAAAAACTTTCTATTATATTGGCTGGGGCTTTGGCTTTGACCGCATGCACTCAGACTTATTACAACGGCCGCGTAAGCTATGCCCAATCCAACCAAGACTGTGTTTATCAATTCTCGCAAAGCGGCGATAATTCTGCCAAACGCTTTGATGAAAACAAACATGTAATCCACAAAAACGCTTTGTGTTCCCAAGTTATGGCGAACGACATGGGCATGCGCAATCCAGTAATGGTGCAGCCGCAGCCGCAACGCGTCGTTATGCCGCAACCGGCGCCGGTTTTCCAAACCGTTCCGGTTCAACGCAGCTTTTACACTGTAGAGCCCTCATGCCGCAATGTTCGTTATAATAACGAAACCTGTGGCGGCGGTAATTTTGGACGTGAAATCGAAATTATAATCCAGTAAGATAGTAACAATCCGCCTTCGCCAAGGCTTCGGCGGATAATAAAATTCACGAAATCGAAGATTTCGGAATTTTCTAAAAGGAACAGACATGAAAAAATTGATTGCCACCCTATGTTTCACAGCGGCGTTGGTCGCAGGCAATGCGAATGCTTCGATGCCCGGCGATTTATCCCCGTATGTTTCCGGCAAGACCGGCTTTGCATACACCAATATCATGGGCGCGGATCTGCCGAATCTTTATGGATTTAATTTTATTGCTGCTGTCGGCGGAGATTGGAATGCAACGCGTTTCATATCTTTCCGCGAAGAATTGGAAGTATCGTATTCGCGCGAATTCGGCGGGAACAAGTCCAGATTCAGTCCCTGGGCCGCAATGGCGAACGCGTATATTGATTTTGGCGATACTTTTGGCGGAAGCTGTTGCTGCATTTCATCCGTCCGTCCGTATATCGGCGCGGGATTGGGTGTCGCAGAAATTAATTATCGCAACAACATTGGCGCAGATTTTTCAAGATCCGCGTTCAACTGGGGCCTTTATTCCGGTTTGAATTTTGATTTGACCCAGAATTTGACGGCGGATTTGGGATTCCGTTATACGCGCGCGGAAGTAATTCATCGCGCCGGCGATTTCCAGACATTCTCTGGAACGCTGGGGTTAAGATATCGGTTTTAATAAAATCTAAAGAAATAAAAAATCCCGCGCGATGCGGGATTTTTTTATACAAATATATCTTTCACGAACTTTGCATGTTCGGTAATAAATCGAAATCGGAATTCGGGTTTTTTGCCCATTAATTCCGTGACAAGTTGTTTTGTTTTTTCTGAATCTTCGGTGCCTTCTTCGGTGCGCGGCGGTAATTCAACGCGAATCAAACGGCGCGTTTTCGGATCCATTGTGGTTTCCTTCAACTGATTCGGCATCATTTCGCCAAGTCCTTTGAATCGGCTGATTTCGGTTTTCTTATTCTTGTATTTGCCGGCTTTTAATTCTTCCAATTCTTCGTCGCTTGCCACATATATCGATTCGGTTCCCGCGGTCAATTTATAAAGCGGCGGGCACGATAAATACAAATGGCCGCCGTGAATCAACCCTGGCATAGCCTGATAAAAGAATGTCATAAGAAGTGAGGCGATATGCGACCCGTCGACGTCGGCGTCGGTCATTATAATAATTTTTTCATAGCGAAGTTTCGATTCGTCCCAATCGCGCGCCGTTCCCGCGCCGATAACATCAATAAGCTCGTTCAGTTCTTTGTTCGCGCTGAATTTCTCGTCGCTGTTCGACATGACGTTCAATACTTTTCCGCGAAGGGGCATTATGGCTTGCGTCGCGCGATCGCGCGCTTGCTTTGCCGTGCCGCCGGCCGATTCGCCTTCGACTATAAATAATTCCGTGCCGGCAACGCCGTGTTTCGAGCAATCCGCCAATTTATTCGGCATGCGCGCGCGTTTTGTCGGCGTTTTGCGCGCGATGTCTTTGACCGCTTTGGTTTTAATGCGCGCCGCGGCCAGATTATTTACGAATTCAAGCAATGCAGACGCGGTCTTTGGATCGGCGCCCAAGAACATTTCCCACGGGTCGGATAAAGCCTTTTCAACATATCGCGCGATTTCCGGGTTGGATAATTTTTCTTTGGTTTGGCCCAAGAATTGGGGGGATTTATAAAACACGCTGACGATCGCGCATGCCGAATCGAATACGTCGTCGGCGACGATTTTGTCAGAGGCTTTGTTGTTTACCTTTTCGCCGTAATTCTTCAGCCCCTTGGTAATCGCGGTGCGGAATCCCGATTCGTGCGTTCCGCCGTCGATTGTTGCGATTGTGTTGCAATAACTTGTGAAAAATCCGTCGTCCGATGCAGCGCCGTTTTCATCGGTCAAGAATGTCAGCGCCCATTCAACCCGGCCAGAATCTTCGGGGAATTCTATGGTTCCAGAGAAAATACGAGGGGTCAAGCGCGGTTTGGTTTTCGTCTTTTCTTCCAAAAAGTCCGCGACCCCGTTCGGGTAATAGAACGTATTTACGGCCGGAATGTTCATATCTTCGGTAATAAGCTCGGCCGCGCAGCGCCATTCGATTTTAACGCCGCGGGATAAGAAAGCTTTCGCCCGCGCCATTCTATATATTTTTATTGGCTTGAAAGTCGCAAGGCTCCCAAATATCTGATCGTCAAGCGTAAAGCGCACGCGCGTGCCGGTGGATTTTGTGGGCGCGCCACGCTCTAGTGGGCCGGTTGCAATCCCGCGTGAGAATTTTTGAGTCCATTCGAAACCGTCGCGCAATGATGTGACAATTGTTTCCGATGACAACGCATTTACCACCGCCGCGCCGACGCCGTGAAGCCCGCCGGATGTTTTATACACGCTGTTGTCAAACTTGCCGCCGGAATGAAGGCTTGAGAATATAATCTCCAAAGCCGATTTATCGGGGAATTTCGGGTGCGCGTCGACCGGAATTCCGCGGCCGTTGTCGGTGATTTCAATGGTTTTCGCATCAATCAGGTTAACCGTGATTTTGTTCGCAAATCCGGCCACCGCTTCGTCCACCGCGTTGTCCAGAATTTCAATGGGAAGGTGGTGCCAAGCCTTTTCATCCGTGCCGCCGATATACATGCCCGGTCGAAGACGCACGGGTTCAAGACCTTCCAGTACCTGAATATCGCTTGCCGAATAAGATGATTTAGTTGGTGCCATAACGGGTGGCAATATAGCCCAATATTACAAAAATTGCAAGTGGGTTGATTTTTATGCTATATATTACTATATAGATTGCATAATTTAATGCGGGGTGGAAAATGAACAAAAATCCTTATGAAGTTTTGGGTGTGGCGCGCGACGCAAACGATGCCGATATCAAAAAGGCTTATCACAAATTGGTGATGAAGCATCATCCGGATAAAAATCCGGGGGATAAATCTGCGGAAGAAAAATTCAAAGAAATCAACAATGCGTTCGATGTTTTAAAAGACCCGCAAAAAAGGGCGGCGTACGACCGATTCGGTGCCGGCGCGTTCGCGGGCGGCAATGGCGCGTCTGCGGGTGCGGGTGGAAATCCGTTCGGGGCGGGCGGCTTTGAATTTAATTTTGGCGGCGCGGGCTTTGACGGGATGAATTTAAACGATGTCGTCGAAGAAATGATGCGGTCAATGGGCGGCGGATTTGGATTTAATACGGGCGCCGGCGGCGGCGGCCGCCAAAGCGCGGCCACATTCCGCGGGCGCGATATGCTTCATACCGTTGTAATCGATTTGCGGGATGCTTATTTCGGCAAGACCGAGACGGTAAAGTTCAGCACGAATGTAAAATGCGAAAAGTGTTCGGGGCACGGCACCACGGACGGCAAACCGGCGCCCGAATGCGCACGTTGCGGCGGGTCTGGTGTTGTGCGGACGCGAAGCGGATTCTTTGCGAACGAATCGGTATGCCAAGAATGCGGCGGTACCGGGCGCAATATTAAAAATCCTTGCAAACAATGCGACGCATCGGGCGTCGTGCACAAACAAAAAGAAATCGAAGTTAAAATTCCGGCGGGCATAGAAGACGGTGCGCGTCTAAGGTTATCGGGTCAGGGCGAAGCGGGCCCATTGGGCGGCCAACCCGGCGATTTTTACATAGATGTTCGCATTCGCCCGGATAAAACTTTCGAGCGGGCAGGGGCCGATTTATATACTCGCGCTTCCGTGCCATTTAATATACTTGCGCTGGGCGGCGAAATCGAAATCAAAACAATCGATGATAAAAATGTGTCTGTAAAGATTTCGTCGGGGACACAGGTCGGCGAAAGGCTTCGCATGCGGGGGCTTGGGATGCCGATAAGCGGCCGCGCAAGCGTCACCGGACGCGGTGATTTATACATAGATATAACAACCGAAGTTCCAAAGAAATTATCCGAAAAACAGAAAAAGGCGCTTGAAGAATTCGCGGGCACCACTCCCGCTCGCAAAAAACGCGGATTGTTTTAAACCGTAAAATACATAAAATGTTCATCTTCGTCGGCCCAATATTTCGCGCCGATGTGTCCGTATAGTTTTTTAGTCGGTGTATTTTTTCCATAAACTGTAAAGCATATTCGCGTGACATTCGTCTTGCGCGCAATTTGGCGAAGCGCGGAAAGCAGAGTAAACACAACGCGGCTTCCCCTATATTCCGGCGTTATAAAAAGATACGGCACGTGGAACATTGTCGAAGTGTCCGTGGTCCAGCCATTGTAAAATGAAATTGTGCCGACAATTTGGCCGTCGATTTCCGCAACATAAATATAAAGCAAAGGCCGCCCGTCAAAGCTAAGACGCTTTATCTCTGACTTTATTTTATCGCGGCGAATGCGCTTTGATTCGTGATCAAGTTTTTGAAAGTGTTTGTGAAAAGATACAAGAAGGTCGGCAATTTGGTCGATGTCGTTAACTCTTGCCCGGCGAATTTTAAGCGCGCCGTTCATATCAATCACCTTCTTTTGCGGGGATTTCGCCGTTGGCGGACAACAAGATTGCGACCCAGCGCGTCTTGTCGAATTGCGCCGTGATTACGAATATTGCGACCAGGAACGGCACGCTGAAAAACATTCCGACCGGGCCCCAAAGCATTCCCCAAAATACCAAATTAATAAGAATCGCCAATGTGGAAAGGTTTAATGTCTTTCCCATGATTTTTGGTTCCAGCATATTGCTTATCAGAATCTGAAGCGCGACAAGTCCGGCCAATATTATTATTATCTCGTTCGTTGTGCCGGTTGTAATCATTGAATACAATACGGGAAGTCCGACGGTCACAATCGCGCCGAATGTCGGGATATAATTCATGATGAACGCGACGAACGCCCAAACGCCCGCGAATTCAAGCCCCATGTAAGACAAGAACAGGTAAACTGCCAAAGCGGTCAAAACCGACATCGCGGTCTTTACAAACATATAGCGCTTCATATTGGTGTCGATCGAATTCAAGATATAGCGCATTTTCGTCGATTCTTTTTTGGCGGGGAAAAGACTTCGGAATTTGTTTCCGAATGTGCTTTGCTCTATAAACATGAACAGCATATAGACCAACACAAACCCGATCGCCGTGGAGAATTGCGTGACGGAACCGCCGACTGACGACAAAAGGTGCGACGTATCGGGAAGAAAATTCGCGTCGATCGTAATTCCGAATTGTTCGGCGATATATTGTTGAAAGTGCAAAAGCCGCATCTGGATGTCCGGCATGCGCGTGATAAAGCCCGAAATCGCCGGCCGAATCTGCGTTATGAACAACCATATAAACGCGCCCAGCGTGCAAAGCGATAATAAAAAGGACAAAATATCGAACCCGATATGGGCGAATTTCGGCGTATGCCTTTCAAGCGTGCGAAAGGGCAGGGCCTTGCGATAATAGGCCGTAATCGCGTTCAAAAGATACCATAAAAACGCGGCGACGACAATCGGGATAAATATCGTTTTGCCAATCCACAATATGAATATAAGCGATAAAAATATTATTATGCCATTCACTATTCGGCCGATGTTTCAGTTATTTCGATTTGCTCTATGGCGACGGTGTTCAGCTGAGGCGCTTTTTGCAATGCGCTTGATATCGTGAATACCGATACCAATATCCATACGATGAACGCGATGTTTATAAGCCACGCGATATTCGCATATACTCCGGGCGTGTGGTCGCGCATTTTCTTTGCGCCTAAAATCGCCCATGGGATAAAGAATATTACCAATGCGAAATCATCACGCACAGCGTTCCGTAAAAATCATAAAGAAGCATCATG
>WRIM01000018.1 GCA_009782725.1 Alphaproteobacteria bacterium
CGTATTATTTTGGCCGTCACGTCGTACAAGGGGCGATTCGCTTTACCAATCCGCGCGAAAAGCCATTCATGAATCATGCGGACAAATGCCAAGAATCGTTGCATCCGAACCCGATATTCACGAGTTTTTTACAAAGTTTCCCGATTCTGTGCTTTATATCCCGGTTTTTGCAAATGCCACTGGTTGGTGGGGCGGATTATTGGGCGTAGATTCCGAAACCGGCCCGAAAATTACGGAAAAAATCATATTATCCGCGGATTGCCAGTTGATGAAAATTGAAATCGCAAATATCAAATCGCAAACGGCAAATAGCGATTCCCGCCTTCTTGTCGCGGAAATTCGCCCTCAGTCGCCGTTTTTCAAAAAAATGAATTCCCAGATTGCAATCGCTCTTGACATGCTTGCGACCGATGCGGGCACGATAATCGGGCTTTTTTCCGGCAAAAGCCCAAAGAAATTCATCCAAATGGTGGAATCCACCGGAAATTCGTATCTTGGGTGTGTTGGACGGTATTAACTAACAACTAACAGCTAACAACTAATAACTGATAATTTGTGCTGCCGGATTTGTCGGCATTTTTTATGCAAAAAAAGTTGTTAGTTGTTAGCTGTTAGTTGTTAGTTTTTTCCTTGATTTTCCCTAATTTGGATGTATAATGCGGGCTACTAAAACCGTAATAAAGGGCTCAACAATGAAAAAAGGCATTCATCCGGAATATCATGAAATTGACGTAACGATGACGGACGGCAAAACCGCGAAAATGTATTCTTCGGTCAAGAAAAATCATGTTTTATCAACCGACAACCTGAACCATTCTGCATGGACCGGTCAACGCGCAACCGTAGACAAAGGCCAACGCGCAGAAGATTTCAAAAAGAAATTCGGCGGATTCAAATTCTAAGTATTAAGTATTAAGTAGTAAGTAGCAAGTAATTTGCTTTATATTTACTACTTACTACTTATTACTTACTACTTTAAAATGGAACATTTAATAAAAGGTTCTTCGGAATTAAATCAAATGTTTGCCGCGCTCACTCGCACGGCGACGGGGCTTCGCCGCGATTTTGCCGAAGTTGAAAATTTACAGCAATCGTTGAAAGGCGCGCGCGACTTTGTGGCCAAGGCTGCGTCCCGCATCGAAGAAATGATATTGCACGATTTGGTCCTTGTGCGGCCGAATGCGGGCATATTAACGCCGAACGTATCACGCGAAGGCGACGGAATTTCCGAATTTGTTCTTTCCATGTCGGGTGCTTCGAATTTCGTTCGCGGCGTCGCGCACTTTGCCATATCTTTGGCCATGCGTCAGAATGATGAAACAAAAATCGCATTAATTTATTCGCCCATAGACGACAGATTATATTACGCCGAAGCAAACAACGGCGCTTTTTTATATTCCGCATTTCATTCCAACCGTATCAGCGTTTCAAAACAAAAAGAAGAACGGGATTTGATGATTGGATATAATGGTGTTGACGCCTCACGCCTCACGCCTCACGCCTTACGCATAACCGGTTGCCCCGCATTGGATCTTGCATTTGTGGCAAGCGGCAAATTCGACGCATTTGTCAGCGAACCGTTGGACTATGCCGAAATATGCGCAGGCGAATTAATTGTTACCGAGGCTAATGGTAAAATCGCCGAATCCGACGGACGCCTTGTCGCGCATAATGGTCATATAGATATCTGAAGAGAGAGAATGTAGTAACACATAAGGTTATTACGATGAAATATTATTTCAAGTCAAAGATTCCGGGTGTTGAATTTCTTTACAAGGCTTTAATCGCCGACGAAACCGGACTGTTCTATAGCATGGCGACGATGCGGACTTTCATTTGCCATAAAATTAAAGATATAGGGCAACAAGTCAAAACCTTTCAATTATTATATGCCCAGCGCAAGAACAGCAAAACGGAAACTTTCCGTCTTGATATGATGCATTATTTGGATGAAGCCATGCGCGATATATCCGTGTCCGTCAATGAATTGGACAAAGGCGTCAAGAAACTGACAAAAGACGGCGGAAGCGTCGGCAAAAAATACGTATCAAAACCGATTGGCAAATCCCCGGATGCGGAAGAGCCTGGTAATATAATGGATTTGTTGAACGCTCTTTTGGCGCTTTGTAAAAAGTTGGAAGAGTACAGAAAGAATCTTAACGGTTTGGCGGCCGACGATACAAAGATAAAGTATAACAAGCCTTTGTCCGAAGTGCTTTTGCCGTCTGTCGGTCAAAAATTCGGGGCGGGCATGACTTGGGCGACCCAAGGCCATGATTGTTCGTACGATATAAAAAGCGCGGCCGAACAAATCGCCATGGTTTCCAGTTATATCTTAAAGGCTATCGAAAAAGAGCAGGCTGAGAACGCCAAAATGTATGCCAAACATATGCAGGACATCGGCACAAGGTATACGAATATTTCCGATGCTTATAATTATTGCAATTAAAAAACTCCGCGTAAGCGGAGTTTTTTTTATAGTTATATTTCTACCGTGCTTCGGACACTGCCAAACGTTTGCGGCCCGTGGCGCGACGGCGACTTAAAACATCGCGGCCGGATTTGGTGGCCATTTTGGATCTGAACCCGTGCGTCTTTACGCGGCGAGTTGTTGACGGTTGATATGTTCTTTTTGTTGACATTGATACTTACCTTTATTACTTAGCGACGCCATTTAATCACAAGATTTCCGAGATTGCAAGGAAAAACGCCAAAAATAGCGTCGGGCTCTATTTCTTGTTTCCAAGCAAAAGAGACGTCCCATGCACAAAAAGTGCAAGCCCAAGAAAAGCAGTCGCAAGCCAGATAAAAGGCGCGAATAAGAATTTTAACATGTCTGTCCTCCTTTAATGTGTGTTTCCGGCTTTAAGCGCCGCGATTTCTTTATTTGTGTCATTCAACAGATTCGAGTAATAAATATAACGTTTTGCGTCACGCACATTGGCGCCACATGCCGTTCTGATACTGACCCTGAACCGTTCCAAATTCTCGATTTCTGTTTCGGCGTCCATTTTAAAACCTTAGTTCTATAGCTAATATAATGTAAAATTGCTATTTTGTCAACTTATATTTTGCGGGCGCATTTGCGTTGTTTCTTAGGGTTTTGTTCTTGACCGAAACGGGCTAATTTGCTATGGTTTGGGGGCAAAACAAAAGGTAAAAAATTATGTCTGAAATCGACCCAATAAAAATCCCGCAAAGCCCCATAGAGCTTGAAATGCAGACGTCGTTCATCGACTATGCCATGAGTGTTATTACAGAACGCGCTTTGCCCGATGTCCGCGACGGGTGCAAGCCCGTTCACCGCCGCATTATGTACGTTATGAATGATGTCGCGCGCGCGGGTTCAAAACACGTAAAATCCGCCCGCATCGTCGGCGACGTCATGGGTAAGTATCACCCGCATGGGGACAGTGCGATTTACGAATCCATGGTTCGCATGGCCCAAGACTTCTCTATGGGCGAAATGCTGGTCGACGGCCAGGGGAATTTCGGATCTATGGACGGCGACGGCGCCGCGGCTATGAGATATACCGAGGCCAGACTCACCAAATTGGCGGCGCAATTAATGGACGATTTGGACAAAGACACCGTAGATTGGGCACCGAATTTCGACGGGTCATTGGAAGAACCGCGCGTTTTACCCGCAAAATTCCCGAATTTCTTGGTCAATGGGGGTTCCGGCATCGCGGTCGGTATGGCGACAAACGTGCCGACCTATAATTTGGCCGAGGTTTGCAATGCGACCCTTGCCATATTGGATAACAAATCGATGACGGACGAAGAGTTGTTTCAAATTATTCCGGGGCCGGACTTTCCAACCGGCGGCATTATGATGGGTCGCGCCGGCGCGTACAAGGCGCATACCACGGGCCGCGGTTCTGTAATCGTTCGCGCGAAAACGCACATTGAAGATTTCAAAGATCATCCGGCGATTATTATTGACGAGGTTCCGTACCAAGTTAACAAAGCCCAATTGATTATAAAAATTGCCGAACTGGCCAAAGAAAAACGCGTCGAAGGCATTTCCGAAATCCGCGACGAATCGTCCCGCGACGGCGTGCGCGTTGTCATCGAATTAAAACGCGATGCGATTGCCGACGTCGTTCTGAACCAATTGTTTCAATATACGCAATTGCAATCGTCGTTTCCCGTAAACATGATGGCTTTGAACCGCGGGCGGCCGATGCTTTTCACCGTGCGCTTGGTAATCGATTCGTTTATTGATTTCAGAATCGAAGTCATTCGCCGCCGCACGATATTCGAATTAAACAAAGCACGCAATCGCGCGCATACTTTGTTGGGATTATCCGTCGCCGTTGGAAATCTTGATGAAATCATCGCGCTTATCAAATCATCCGAATCGCCCGAAGCGGCAAGAAATGCGTTAACCGCGCGCGGGTGGCGTGCATCCGACATCGAATCGTATATCCAATTAATCGACGACCCGAATACCGAATATAAAGACGGCATGTTTTACATGTCCGAAGATCAGGCCAAAGCAATTCTGGAATTGCAACTGCATCGCTTAACCGGGCTTGAACGTGATAAAATCCATAACGACTTGGTAGAATTGGGCGCGGTGATAAAGGGATTGTTGGAAATTCTGGGAAGCCACGATAGAATAGTTGAAATCATCCGCACAGAATTATCCGCAATACGCGATTCTTATGCTCATCCGCGTAGGACGATTATATCCGACGCCGAAATCGACATAGATATGGAAGATTTAATCGCGCGCGAAGATATGGTTGTGACGGTGACGAATACGGGCTATATCAAACGCGTTGCGCTGGATACGTACAGGGCGCAAAAGCGCGGCGGCAAGGGTCGCAACGCGATGACAACCAAAGACGACGATTACGTCACGAATGTATTTGTGGCCAATACTCATACTCCGTTGATGTTCTTTTCATCCAAGGGGATTTGTTATCGTTTGAAAACCTATAAATTGCCCGAAGCGGCCGCGGCCGCAAAGGGGCGCCCGTTGATAAATCTTTTGCCACTGTCACAGGGAGAAACGATTACGACCATACTTCCGGTTCCAGAAAATACGGAAAATTCTTACATGATGTTTGCGACATCCATGGGCACCATTCGCCGCAATGATTTCAGCGATTTCGAATCAATCCGCGCGAACGGTAAAATTGCGATGAAGCTGGAAGACGGCGAGTCATTGGTATCGGTCGCGCTTTGCGATGAATCCCAAGACGTGTTCTTATCAACCTATCGCGGGCGTTGTATCCGTTTCCCGGTCACGGAAATCCGCGTATTCCAATCGCGTAATTCAACGGGAGTGCGCGCATTAAAATTGGCCAAAGACGACAAAATTATCGGCATGGCGATGCTTGCCAATGGCGTTGAAGACGTTGCAACACGCGCGGCTTATATTAAACAATCGCGCGCGCTTCGCCGCGCGGCGACCGGCATCGAAGAAGAAGCCGGAGACGCGGACACCGAAGATACTGCGACCGACGCGATCGTCCTTGACGATGCAAAGATGAATGATATGGCATCCCGCGAACAGTTTATATTAACCATTTCTGAAAACGGATTTGGAAAGCGCACATCGTCTTACGAATATCGCACGACGCATCGCGGCGGAATGGGATTTGCGAATATAAAATTGGGCGGGAAAAATACCGCGGTCGCGGGTTCGTTCCCGATTGACGCGGACCATGACGTCATGATGGTGACGAATGGCGGCAAAATCATCCGGACGCCGGTGTCAAGCGTCCGCATCGCGGGACGCAGTACCGCCGGCGTGACATTATTCCGCACCGCATCGGATGAAAAAGTCATAAGCGCCACCGCGATTGAAAAAGAAGAAGAAGCCGAAGCCGATGAGTGAACCATTCGTATCCATTAATGAATTATCAAAGCGTCTGGATGTTCCGGCGCACACGCTGCGCTATTGGGAGAAACAATTTCCGACCGCTATTCGCCCAACCACCGGGGCGGGCGGACGACGTTATTATCGGGGCGACACGGCGGACGCGATCGCGCGAATCAAAAACCTGTTGCACGACCAAGGGTACACTATTGCGGGCGTGAAAAAATTATTGGCGACGGGTAGTTTAACCGCTGTGAACAATGTAGGGGCGCATAATTGCGCCCAGCATAATTTGCAACAAGAACAAAATTCAAAACAGAAAACGAATACCGGTGGGCGCAAATATGCGCCCCTACAGACGGTAGAAAACGCGAACATCGAAATCGATAACGCGATTGATTTGTTAAAGACGGCGCGCGCGGTATTGGCGGCATAGGGAAAAGTGGCATCCCCAACGGGATTCGAACCCGTGTTATCAGAATGAGAATCTGACGTCCTAGGCCTCTAGACGATGGGGACAGGGAAAAATGCAATGGACCCCGGCCTGCGCCGGGGCACTCAGATTTTCTAAATGGCAAAGCCATTAAGAAAATCTGGTGGTTGGGGCGCACGGATTCGAACCGCGATAAAGAGAACCAAAATCTCTTGTCCTACCGTTAGACGACACCCCAAAGAAATGGGAAAGACTTTATCACAACACCAAAGTCTTTGTCATTCCCGGCGAGCTTCGACGCGCAAAGCGCGACGAGCGAGGGAAGGGAACGACACCCCAAAACAGGCAGATTATATACTTAAACCGCAAAAAATCAACCGAAAATTTAAAGGACTGAAATGAAAACCCCATTCCAGAAAAGCATCGGAAATATAGGAGTCGAAGGCGGCGTGCACAGCGGCGCCGGCCGTCGCCAAATATTGTTGTCATCCGTCGATAATATTTCCGGAAATATCGAAGCCATGACCAAAGGATTCTTGCCGCCCGGTGGTTCGTTCGATTGGCACTGTCATGATAATATCGATGAATTCTTCGTAGTCTTGTCCGGCCAAGGCACGGTCGAATTCGAAGACGGCTCGAAAATCGATTATGTCGAGGGCGACCTTGTCTACAAACCGGCGCCGATGAAGCATAAACATACAAATACCGGCGACACGGAAAGCGTCTTTTATTTCATAAGGGTTAAAAATTAATATGCCGATTACGACCGCCCAAGCCAAAGACATGATTTCCGCCGTCCGCGACCGGTGGGTTTCGCTTGGCCGCGCGCCGGATACTTTGTATTTGTACGACAATCATGTTAATGGCGTCGCATTTGTTGCAAAAACAATCGCCGCAAAAATTGGCGGCATCGATCCGGATGCGGCGTATGTATCGGGATTGCTACATGATATTGCGAAAATCGATGAATCTCCGGAATCGCACATGGGACGATTTCACGGAATATTGGGGTATGAAAAATTACGCAATATTGATTCGGATGCCGCGCGCGCCGCGCTTCTTCATGAAATTCCATGGAATAAAGTCGAGGCGGTCGAATATAAATTTATGGGAAACCATGAAGATTATGAATTTGTTAAAAATTATATTGCGGAAAATCCTTTGCGTGACCAAGATTTGTTAATTCAATTGGCGGATACCATGGCGAACAAAGACGGCATTGTGACATTGGAACGCCGCCGGGCAGAGTACGAGGCACGGAACAATACAAAAATTCCGTCGGAATTAATAGAACCGTATATCGAAATAAAACATTATTTTGATAAAAAGATTGGCGGCGATGTGTACGACCTTTTCCCCGATATAGGCAAATGAAATGAATTATGAATTGAATTTATCTTTGCAAGAATTGGAAAAGCGGACGTCGCCGGAAAGCTTGGTCGTGAAAAAATTATTAACGGTTAACGCGCCCGAATTCTTGGATTTGGCCAACGGCGACAAAGAGGCATTAAAATATTTAACGCGCGCCGCGGCGATTTTGGAAGATATAAATCTGCGGCTTGATCATCCGGATAATATACAATTCCGCGAATTTTTACAAGGGCAGACCGACCGCCGCGCCGCATTAACCAAAATTCTTTTCGATGCGCAAAAAGGAATCAATGCAATCGACGCCGAATCAAACCAAGTATTTTTGGCAAAGGGTTTGCCGCATCTTCCCGGACGGGGAGTATATCCGGCCGATTTAACCGTTAATGAATTTCATGAAATTTTGGAAAAGATGATTGCCGGCGGCAATGCCGATATGGTTGCCAAGATTTTAAATCAACGAACCGTCGTTGTGCGCGACGGCGCGGTTT
>WRIM01000019.1 GCA_009782725.1 Alphaproteobacteria bacterium
CCATAAATACTTGACAATATAATAATACAGACTATAATAATTAGTATGAAACAGCCGGAAATATTTTTAAACAACCAAACGCGCAACCGCGGATACGGTTTTTACGAACACTATTTATGTCTGAAAAGGCGCGATAACTATTCGCCCGGCAAATCCATATTAATCATCGGCGGCGGCGAAGGCGTTTATACGCTTGCCAACAAAGTAAAATCCGACATAACAAATGTCGACTTGCAAATTCATCCGGAATTGGCCGAAGGAAATCGCAAAATCACCGACGTGCAATCGGATTTCATAGCCACAAAATTCAAACCGGATATGTTCGATGAAATCTGGGCGTTGTTCTCGCTTCCTTTATATTCGCCGTCTCCGGATGCGGTGCGATTGTTTTTTGCCAAGTCCGCATACTCTCTTAAACCCGGCGGCATTTTAAGAATCGCCCCGGCGACGCCCGTGTCTTTGTTCGAGAATACCAACCGTCCGGCGATAAAACGGAATGTCACCAACCGCCCCATATTCAAGGCACTTTACGCCTGTATGGATAAATTCGCGCAAATCGGAGGGGGGGGGCATTCCGTCATCCATTGGACGCATGAATGCTCTGGTGAGAAGAATCTTTCAAGCGAAAAAATCATCGAAGAGATCGGAAAATTGGACAGTTTCTCTTGGACCAATTTCGGCCAATATAAAAATATATCGCACGACCTAAGAACCAATTGCCGCTATAATTGCGCGACTGTTGCAAAGGCCGCCCAAGATTCCGAATATATAAACAAGATGCTTCTTGCGGACATGCGCAGACTTAATAAACTTAATATTCCAAAAACCATTGTTCACGCGAAGTCTCTTACTCCGGTTCATTGAATAATCGCGCCGGGTCTATCAGGTTGGCGCCGCGGCGGACTTCCAGATACATTTCCGGGCGCGCGCCGTCTTTGCCTGCGGCGGGCATTCTTCCGACCGGTTCTCCCGCCAATACTTCTTGGCCGACCAATACGTCCGCGGCGGCAAGCCCCGCCATTACAGAATTATACCCGTTTTTATGAGACAATATCAAAACGCGTCCGAACCCTTTGAAATTATCGGCGAATTTCACAACCCCGTCCGCCGGCGCGGTGACAAGCGCATCCGCGCGTGTCCGAATTCGCCACCCGTCGGATACCAATCCTAATGCGGATTTTTCACCGAATACAGCGGTCAGGCGCCCGCCCACCGGCGCGTTTAATTTTTTCGTGCTGAACGATGCGTCCGCGGACAATTTTGTGCCCCCTACTCCGGCCGTCAATTCGGCAAGGTTTTTCGCGCGCGCCGATAACTCGCGCAGTTTTTTTTGCAATTCGAATTGTTCGGCGCGAAGTTTTTCATTTTGTGTGGTGCGCGTGCGAAGAAGCTTATCCAATTCAGTTTTCTCGGCGCCATATTTTTTCGCCGTGGCGGCAAGCTTGGTTTGCTCTGCCTTTTTCTGTTCTTGCACTTTTTCCAATTCTGCGATGCGCGCCGCTGCCGCCTTCATCTCGGCATCGAATTGTCCCGCAACACCGGTCAACAGCGCCGACGTCAAAACATATTCGCGCGCGTCGTCGGTTGAGAATGCGGGCTGGGCCGACATGGAAAGAAGGCTTGCCGCGGCATCCGCCATGCGCCCTTGGTTTGCCTTAATCGATGCTTCCAATGTTTTGGCGTTTTTTTCCAAATCCGAAATATTATCGCGCAAGACGCCGCGCTCGACTTCAAGCTTTTCCACGCGTCCCGCCGCCCGCACCAAATCTTTTTTGGTTTGCTCGACGTTGGCATCTGACTTTTTAACCTGTTGCTCGGCCGCTTTGTTTTGCTGTTCCACCTGTTTCAGCTGCGCCTGAACCTGCGCCAGTTCATTGGGCGCCGCGCGCGCGCCATGCGCAACGAACAACGAACAACTAACAACTAACAACGATAAAAGGTATTTGTGTATATTTTTCATAATTAGTTGTTAGCTGTTAGTTGTTAGTTATTTCACAACCACTTTCAAAAACGTTTTTTTGCCTTTTTGAAGCATGACCGAATCGCCGGATTTCGCGGTTATAGTTGTTGCGATATCCGTGATTTTTTTGCCGTCGACGATTAACCCACCTTGTTCTATCGCGCGACGCGCCTCTGATTTCGACGGAACTAATCCTGCCATGACAATAAAATCTACAACTGTTAATTGTTCATTGTTAATTGTTAATTGCGCCGTGGGCACGGCGCCTTCGCCACCGCCGCCGCCGAAAAGCGCGGACGCCGCGTCCGCCGCGGCGCGCGCAGCCGCATCGCCATGCGCTATCTTGGTTGCTTCGAATGCAAGTATCTTTTTTGCTTCGTTGATTTCGACGTCTTTCAATTTCGCCAATCGCGCGATGTCATCCAACGGAAGTTCGGTAAAGATTTTCAAAAACTTTTCAACGTCTGCATCCATGACATTCCGGAAATATTGATAGTAATCGTACGGGCTTGTCCGGTCTCCGCGCACCCATACCGCGTTCCCCATGGACTTTCCGATTTTCATTCCGTTCGCATCAAGAATCAGCGGGCATGATAACACATGCGCTTCTTTGCCGCGCTTGCGCCGGATCAGGCTGACCCCCGCGACCGAATTCCCCCATTGGTCGGCGCCGCAAAGTTGCAAAATGCATTTATTGTTATCAAACAAGTGAAGGAAGTCCACGGCTTGCAGCGGCATGTAATTGAATTCCAAAAACGACATCTCGCCGGAATCAAGCCGCTTTTTGACGCTCTCCATGGCCAGCATTTTCGGCACGGTAAACGAAGTCCCGAATTCGCGCAGGAATTCTATATGGCTGTATTTTTTCTGCCAATCATAGTTATCGACCATAATCGAATCGGTCGGGCCATCGCCAAATTTGATAAATTGTTCATAGCATTTGCGAAGGCCGGCAGAGTTCGCGGCAATTTGCGCATCGTCCAACATCGGCCGGTCAGAGTTGCGATCGCTTGGGTCGCCTATGCGGCCGGTTGCGCCACCGACCAGCATGATTGGTTTATTGCCGTATTTCTGAAACATGCGCATAATCATCACCGGCACCAAATGCCCAACGTGAAAAGAATCCGCCGTCGGATCCACGCCCAGATACCCAACCACAGACCCCGCATTCATAGCGGCGTTCAGCGCCGCCATATCGGTCGATTGATAAATCAACCCGCGTTGTTCCAATTCGTGTAAAAATTCGTTCTTCATATTTGTTTCCTTTTATCATAATAATAGCAAAAATCGGCCATTTTGCATAATGATTTTATTGTCTCTGAAATTTGTTTGCCCATGCGGGCACAGGGAATAGTTACGCCGCGGGGGCGTAGTTAGAATAATAGAAACATGCGAATATTTTTGACATAACCGAACTATATAAATGAATTCAACAATAATCAAGCATAGATTTTGTCGCCGCAATCCCTGAGGAAACACTTTGCGCAATTGTTCGTTTTATAAAACCGGAATTCCGAATTTTTCGATTTTATAAACGCATCCAACTTGTCAAGCATCGCATTATCACCATGACTTGCAATGCGGCAACGTATTTCTTGAAGCATCAGGTTCGGCGCGCCGTATCCTTCTATCTTTGCCAAAGGCTCTGTATATCGCATTGCGGATTTATACGAAAGGCTTTCATCCGCCAAACGCAAAAGTATTATCGCCGCCGCGGTTGTAAATTTCGCATTCCAAGGCAATATAATCCATTTCTTTTTGGCAATCGCCAAAGACACATCGTCAAAATCTTTGTTTGCGAATGTTGTGTTAATCATTTTTGCCTCCGTGTGGCGCGTATCATGCCGATGCTGTCTTTATAAAAACCAGGGGTTCTTTTCGTTTCAAACCCGTTTTCTATTAATGTTCTCATAAGATCTAAAAACTTGCCGTCGTGATATTCCATAATTATCGCGGTCACAAATTTCAGTAAATCCGCCGCGGCCAAATCCGGCAATATTTCGCGTTCCGCGCCTTCGCAGTCTATCTTCATTGCGATTTTGTTTTTGCAGGCTTTGAAAATCGGGCCAAGAACCTCGGACGCGCGACGCACTTCGATGATTTCATAATCTTGTCTGTGTCCGAAATTATCAATCTGTCTTTCTGTAATCGAAGACTGATTCCCCATTAAATCTTTGTCATATGGCAATATAAGTTCGGGAATATTCCGATCGGATAATCCGTATCTGAACGCTTTGATTTTACTTTTGGCGCGGGCGTTCGATTCTATGTTTCGCATCGCCCATTCGAATGTTGTCGGGAACGGTTCGTATGCATAGATTTCTTTGACCATTGGGTCGACGGCATGCCAAATTCCGGTGGTTCCGGTATTAAATCCAATGTCTATAACGGTAAGCGGCGCGTCGCCCATGCGAAAATCATAAATCCCGTCAATCCAGACTTCCTTTGCGATGTGCACGGCTTGGGCGCTTGGGCCGGCTATATTCATGCCATGACCGGATATGCGAAATCCTTTGGATGTGTGTTCGATGCGATATCCCGCATCTATAAATTGTTTCGTATATTTTAAAATACAGTATTCGAATTGTAACCATTTCTCGACCGGGCGCGGCAAGCACGACGCGGCGGCGCGCACCGATTTAACAATACGTGGGTCTGTGAGTATATTTCTTGTAATTGGGTTCATGACAAATTTTCAGTGCGTCTGTGTTGTGTTTCAACAGTATACCCCCCCCTCGGCAATTTGTCAAGTCAAAAGTTGCAATATTATAAAAAAAACCGCGCGTACGCGCGGTTATCAAAGAAACAAAATCCCGCGTTCCGCGGGATTTTTTTTAACCTAACATCTTAGCAACCTCATCCGCCAGATTATCTTCGCGTTTGGCAATCCCTTCGCCAAGCAAGAAGTACTTAAACCCGGCAAGCGTCACGCCCGCGTCGGCAAGCACCGCCTTTACGGTTTTATCCGGATCCATTACAAACGGCTGTTCGGTCAGAACCGATTCGGAATAGTATTTCTGAATGCGGCCCGCGACCATTTTTTCAACAACCATTTCCGGTTTGCCGGCAGTGGCGCCGCTTTCGATAAAGACTTTCTTTTCGCGCTCGACGGATTCCGGATTTACTTCGGCGATTGTGCCGAATTCCGGTTTGTTCGCCGCGATATGCATTGCGATTTTCGGGCCGATTTCCGCGGATTTCGCAATATCGCCGTTCAGCGCAACGATAACGCCAATCTGACCCATGCCCGGCACCAAAGCATTATGGACATAAGTATAAACCGCGTCGCCGCCGACAGCCGAAGCGCGACGTATATTCATATTTTCGCCGATAGTGGCGATAAGGTTTTTGACTTCGTCGCCCATTGCGTCATTCAATTTCGAGAAACATTTTTCGTCGCAATCGCAGACCCCGTCGCATGTGCATCCGCATTCGCCGTATACTTTCAAAGCGGTTTGAACAACATCGCCGACCAATTTTTGGAATTTTTCATTCTTGGCGACAAAGTCCGTTTCCGCATTCACTTCGACAACCACGCCCAGCGTGCCGTCTTCGGACACCGCAGGCGCGACCAATCCCGCCGCCGCCACGCGATCGGCTTTCTTTGCCGCTTTGACGATTCCTTTTTGACGAAGCCAATCCGCCGCGTCTTGGATATTTGCCGCGCATTCGGTCAATGCGGCCTTACAGTCCATCATGCCCGCGGATGTCATCTCGCGCAGTTCTTGAATTAATTTTGCAGTTACTTCTGCCATGTCTTTCTCCCTTTGTTTTATTATTCCGCGGCCTCGGTTAATTTTTCTTCGATTTTCTCGGCCATTTTTTCGCGGCGTTCCGCGCGAGCTTCGGATGTTTTGGATTTTGCTTTGGCTTCTTTTTCTTTGGTCTTGTCTTCCAATTCGTCGTTGGCTTCGGCAATCATGTCGGATGTGACCTTTTTGCTGACCGCGCCGCCAAGACGTTTTTCAATACCAGACAATATGGATTCGACAAACAAATCGCAATACAATTGAATCGCGCGTGAAGCATCGTCGTTGCCCGGCACCGGATAGTCGATTAATTCCGGATTCGCGTTCGTGTCGCATATCGCAACAATCGGCATGTCAAGATTTTTGGCTTCGCGCACCGCGTTATATTCGCGCGGCACGTCGATAATCACAACGGCCTGCGGCACGCCGTGCATTTCCAAAATTCCGCCGAAAATATCGCGCAATTTAGCGGCCTCTTTCGTCATATTTAATATTTCTTTCTTGGTAAGGCCCAATTTTTCGGCATTTTCTATGTCCGCTTCCATTTTCTTTAAACGGCGAATAGATTGCGATACGGTCGTCCAATTGGTCATCATTCCACCCAACCAGCGGTTGTTCACATAATGCTGACCACAGCGTTCCGCGGCGTCTTTGACGATGTCTTTGGCTTGGTGTTTTGTTGCGACGAACAAAACTTTGCCGCCGGCGGCCGCGATTGTTTCCAAAGCAACCAACGAGTTATGAAGCAAGGGCGCCGTTTTATTTAAATTTATGATATGGATTTTATCTTTGATTCCGTATACGTACGGGGTCATTTGCGGGTTCCAACGGCGCGTGTGATGCCCAAAGTGAACGCCCGCTTCCATTAATTGTTTCATTGAAAATTTTGGCAATGCCATTTTATGTCCTTTTTGTTCCTCGGCCGGTCGCGTGCATACCCATTAAGGGCAAAGGAGATGCGAACCGCCTGTGTTATTCATTTACCATAATTGGCAAACGTGCGGGGATTATAGGGGATAAATTTCAGAAAATCAAGAAAAAACCAAATGATTTTTGTCCATTAGGTCAGCTTGGCGGCGGTGGGTGACCCGACGTGTATAAATAATACACGAGGGTCGCGCAACGCCGCCAATGTGATTTCGGATGGGAAAATTACTTTTTCACGCAGTCGAATGCGCCGGTCTGTGTGTCTTTCTTGCGAACCACCGTCCAGACTTGGCGATGATTGTCTTCGCGGAATCCCGCTTCGCAAAAGCGGTTCAGGCTACAGTTGCTCCAAAATCCGTTCTCGCAAGTTTGCTGGGCGCGGCCGTTCGGAAAATTGCAGTTGCGAATGGTATCCTTGCTGCACGAGCCGGACATTATGCCTTTGGGTATGCAATGCCAATATTCGACCTCGCTTGATGATGTTTTCTCGCGCGTTTTTACAAATCCCGTGTCGCAATCTATGCCGGCGCCGCTTCCGCATACGTCCCAATCTTCGGTCATCCATTGGCGCGATGCAGAGCCGCCCCAGATTTCGCATTTTTTAAGACATTTCGGTTGCTCGGTTTTTTCGCCGTACAAAAAGTATTCGTCGGATATGCATTCTTTGATTTTGCAATTTTTGCCCGAATCGGCCCAATCGACGCCAGGATTATTTTTTTGTTCGCAACGCTCGCACTTTCCGTTTTTCGGATATTCGCCCGGACTGCATTCTATGTTTTCGGCTTTCGGGCCAGATGTCGCAACGGCGCCGACGGTCGGCACGCGAATTTGCGGCGGGGCCTTTGGCGCGCCCATAAGCGCGATGCGCGCGGCGTCATGCGCGGCCGTGACAGATGCAGCCCCGCGCGTCGTGCCGCGTCCGCCGGTCGTATCCGCAACCGCGGTCGCGCGGCGTTCGGCCACGCTTTTATCCACGACTATGACCGTTGCGGTCGGCGCGGATTCTGGCGTGCCCTCTTCCACAATTACATCTATTAAAGAGTCGTCGTCTTCCGCTTCTAATATTAAAACTTCTTCCGTTTCCACAACATTTTCGTCAATATCGACATCTTCGGCAAACGCGGCATGCACCGAAAACATAGAACATATGCCAAGTATTGCTAGAAATTTTGATGTTCTCATTGTTATCTCCTTGCCCGAAGTATTCCGTCCGATTCGGTGACCACCCACCCCATGTCGCGCAGCGCCGTTACAAACCGGGCCCGGCCCGAGCTTGCAATCGTGGCGGTGACATTCTTTCCCCAAATGCTGACCAGTTTTATGTCGACCCCGTCCATTATCTCTGATTCGCG
>WRIM01000020.1 GCA_009782725.1 Alphaproteobacteria bacterium
TTTGAAAAAAAAAAAGACGGGGAATATAAAATCTCTAAGGAATTTATATACTATTATTAAAAAGCCCAATAATGTTTTTTTTTTCCCCCCCCCCCCCCCCCCGATTATTTTCTGGGTATAGCAGAAATCGGACACTATCATCGCGGATGTGGGGTTTTGTCTTTTCGCGTCAAGCATTTTGCCAAGGTATAAATCGTCGATTTTCCAAGCCGCAAAGTCCCAGCCCAACACATCGTCCCCGTCGCAGAAAATAATATTCTTGTATCTTGAATTAAGAAGCCCGATGTTTCGGGACACCGAAACGCCTTGGTTAGAGCGAATGTTGTGAAAGAACACGTTTTTATGCTGCTGCGCGGTTCTTTTCGCAATTCTTGCGGAATTGTCGCTGGACTTATCATCGACCAGAATTAATTCCAAATTCTTTACCCTTTGGGATAAAATCGAATCAAGGCACTGCGGCAAAAATTCCGCGCAATTATAAGTTGGAACAATAACAGAGAATCCGTTTTTCATAATCGTATTCTTGCAGATAATAAGCGATTGTCAACAAATATTATTAAAAAGAGACAGAAATAATCCGCCTTCGCGCTTGTCCTTGAATTTGCAAACTTTTCCGTTTATACTTTTGTGAATATAAAATTTAAGGTTTTATCATGGCCAATAAAAAATATCTTATCACGTCCGCCCTGCCCTATGTTAACGGAGAATTGCACATCGGGCATTTGGTCGGATGCTATTTGCCGTCTGACGTTTACGCGCGGTTTATTCGTGCAAAATACGGCCGCGATAATGTGCTTTTCATTTGCGGCGCGGACGAACACGGCACGCCAAGCGTGATTGGCGCCGCCAAAGAAGGCGTGTCGCCCCTTGAATACAATAACAAATACTATGAAAAGCAAAAGCGCGCGGTTGCCGATTTCAAGCTTTCATTCGACCTTTACGGCCGTACTCATACTGAATTGCACAAAGAGCTTGTTCAATCGCTTTTCACGCGTTTGGATAAAGCCGGTTTAATCGAAGAGCGCGAATCGGAACAGATGTTTTCGATTACCGACAACCTTTTCTTGTCCGACCGATTTATCAAAGGCACATGCCCCAAATGCGGATACGACCGCGCGGACGGCGACCAATGCGAAAAATGCGGCGTGTTGTTAGAACCGACAGAGCTTATCAACCCCTATTCCGCAATATCGGGAAGCCATGACATAGAACTTCGCAAAACCAAACACCTGTACTTTCGGGCAAGCGCAATGGAAGGACGCCTGCGCGAATGGATAGACAGTCGCGTCGGATGGCCCAAAACCGCGACCGCGATTGCGAACAAATGGCTGAGCGAAGGGCTGCGCGATACGCCGATTACGCGCGATTTGCCATGGGGAATTCCGGTGAATAAACCGGGTTATGAAAACAAAGTATTCTATGTTTGGTTTGATGCGCCTTGGGGCTATGTCTCGATTTCCCAAGCCGCAACGCCCGATTGGGCAAAATGGTGGAAGGCGGGCGACAATTGCCACTATGCGCAGTTTATGGGCAAAGACAATGTCGCGTTCCATGCGGTATTCTTTCCAGAACAACAATTGGCGGCAGACGACAATTGGAAAACCGTCGATATGTTAAAGGCCGTGAATTTCTTGAATTTCGAAGGCGCGAAAATATCAAAATCAACCGGCAACGGGGTATTTTTGGACAAAGCAATAGAAGACGCGCCCGCGGACGCTTGGCGCTATGCATTAATGGCAAGCGCGCCCGAGACGGACGACACGGACTTTACGATTCAACGCTTTGCGGATATCGTGAACAAAGATCTTAATGGCATGCTTGGCAATTTCGTGTCGCGCGTTTGTAAAATCACGGAGAAAAATTTTGGGAATAAGGTGCCGCCGTTTTACAAAGATTACGGCGACGGCGCGGAAAAATTTGCCGCGCTTGAAAAAGATATCAACGCAAAACTTGCCGAATTGACCGATGCGCTGGAAAAATGCGAATTCCGGGCATCTGTGGCGGCGTTGCGCAGCCTTTGGGCGATTGGCAATGAATTTATGACAGTTATGGAACCTTGGACACTGGTGAAAAATGGCGATTTGGCGCGCGCCGGTGCCGTATTGGACGAATGTTTCCAGCTGATTGATTTATATGCCTGTGTATCTGCGCCGTTTATACCGGATGCTGCGGCAGAAATTCAAAAGATTTTCGGTGGACGGCATGATTTATCATGGCCGGAAAAGTATGAATGGCGCATAGCGGACGGTGAAGAATTCTCTGTGCCCGATAACCTATTCAGTCGTATAGATGATGATAAAATCACAGCTATGGTTGAAAAATACACTAAAAAATCGCCAAAACTTGTAATTGCAAAGATTTTATCGGTGGAACCGCACCCGGAATCCGACCGTTTGAATGTGTTGTCGGTCGATGCAGGCGAAGGCAAGCCTTTGCAGATTGTCTGCGCATGCCCGAATGTTCATCCGGGCCTTGTCAGCGTATTGGCCAAGGTTGGCGCGACCCTGCCGGGCCAAGACGCCCCCATAACCGCCAGAAAAATGCGCGGAATTGTGTCGTACGGCATGATGTGCGGCCCGGACGAAGTGGGCCTTAGCGATAAATACGAAGAACATCTTGTCGAATTGCCGGAAGACTCTGTAATCGGCGCAGAATTCAAGATAAAATGAAATCTGAGAATTTAAGGCTTGTTTTGATGTCATGCTGTGCGCCCTGCTCTGCCGGCGCGATTCGCCAACTGAAAAATATCATTGATTGCAAGCACGGCCTAAATTCCCCTTCCACTTGTGGAAGGAGTGGACGCGAGCGTCGGCGAGCGGACGGGGTAGGCGTACATATTTCTATTCCGCCCACCCTACCCCGCCTCGCTTTGCTCGGCACCCCTTCCCTATTCAGGGAAGGGGAATTTAGTTCGCATCCAATCTCTGACTTTATTGTGCTGTTTTTCAACCCAAATATCTTTCCGGAATCGGAATATCAAAAGAGATTGGCAGAACAAATACGTCTTTGCAAAGATCTGGGCGTCAAATATGCCATTGGTGAATATAATCATGCCCAGTGGCGTAATTGTATTCTCGGATTTGAAGATGAACCCGAACGCGGCAAACGTTGTTCAGAGTGCTTTAAAATGCGAATAAAATGGGGTGCGAATTGGGCGCGCGAAAATGGATACGATGCGCTTGCGACCGTATTCGGGGTATCGAAATATAAAGACCAAATTCAGGTTGATTTATGCGCCGCATCAACATTGGAAAAAATAATATATCTGCCGATAAAATGGGATGAAGATTTGCGAATTTCGGAAAATAAAAAGTACGATTTCTATCGCCAAAAATATTGCGGATGCGAGTTTTCATTAAAGAGTGATATGTGATATCGTAAACGCGTTTGCTTGTGATAAGTGATACGAAGATTGAACTTAGATCAGACTTCCTATCACTTATTCACTTGTCACTTATCACCTATTTGCAAACACGGCAATATGTTCCGGGATAATATTCCTATGAACCTTTAATTCTGTGGGGTCGGCCGAAAGGAATGTTTTCATATTATTGATAAATTGTGAGGTGTCAAAGCCACCACAGCCTCACTTCATACTTCATAATTCATACTTCATAAATCCCTATCTCAATCGTCTTATTTTGCGGCGCAATTCAGATTCCGAAATCTGACCGTCGTCGGATAATTCCAATGCGCGTTCGTACGCTTCGCGTGCTTTCTTTGTATCGTTTAATTCAGCATAAGCGTCCCCCAAATTTTTAAACAAAGACGAATTTGTCCCCGCGGCGCGAGATACTTTTTCAAAGATTATAAGCGCGTCGTCCACCCCCTCTTTTTGCCACACGATTAGCCCCAAAGTATCCCATGCGAACAAATCGCTTGGGAAACTTTTTAATATGGCCAATGTAATCTGATACGCCTCGTCAAGGTTCTTTCCTGATTCGGCCCAGATTCGCGCCTGCTCGCTTAGAATACCGATATCCCGCGGGGAAAGGTCGCCCGCATGCGTGATATCCGCATCCGCGCGCTCAAAATTTCCCATTTGCCGATAAATCCGCGCCCGTAAAGAAAGCAAGAAAGCACGCCCCATTTCTGTAAGGCCCGGCGCGCCCAAAGCCCGATTGACAACGCGGATTGCATCATTTTCCCGGCCTTTTTGCAAGTTTTTATCGACAAGTTTCAGCACAGCCGGCATAAACAGTGGGTTTTTGTCGATTGCAGCCATCAATTGTCGGCGCATTTGCCGGAAATTACCGGCCTTTTCTGCATTTTTCAGCAAAACGAACGGTTGATACAAACTGTCCGGCCCTATTCTTTTAAAGAATTCATCCGCCTTGTCGTCGCTTCCGGAATTATAGAAAAAAGCGCCAAGGTAATAATTCAAAGCATCATCGTTCGATAATGCTTCTCCGCCCGCAATTTCGGCCATGCGAAGAAGTAATAAAGACATGTTGGAGTATGCCAAAATCGGGCTGTGCGATACGGCTTGGATTAATGAAAAACGCAAATTCGCCGCCGCGCCGGCGTTTTCGCCGCCGCCCAAATTTTCCGCATAGTTCAAGATATAAATACCGCCCGCGCGTTCGGTAAAACTTATCCGAAGATTTTCCGCTTCGTCATGCATTCCATGCGCATTATAAAACGCCATTAAATAAAGATAGTCGTTCAGGTTCAAGAAATCCGGGGCCACTTTGGCAAATTCTTTTTTTGCGGCGTCTGTTTTGCCGGTGTCACTCAGAACCTGACCCCTTATGAATGCGCGCCAAGAATCGTTTCCCTTGATAGAGTCTATGAATTTCAATGCGTCCGCGGATTTTCCAACGGCCACGGCCGACCATATGCGTATCGGCGCAAGAATTTGCGAATCGTTGTTTTTAAACCGATTATAAACGCCTTGCCAGTCGCCTTTTTTAATCAAATACGCGGCATATGTTATTTGTGCCGAAAGACCCTTATCATCCTTTAAAAAGCCGGCCGAATCGTCGATTTTCCCGGCCACGAACATCGCAATCGCGCGATTGGTTTGCACAGACTTTATTTGGGTGTCGGATAAAAGTGTCGAATACTTTTCAACCGCGTTAAAATCATCTGCGAATATCGCGTATTGCATGGCAAGAAAGTTCCCGAAATCCGTGCCCGCGAATGATATTTCCGACTTTTTCGGGTTTGAAATTTTGGCGAAATTTACACCCGCGCCAATTGCAATGGCAAACATTCCGGCAACGGCGGCCGCAATCATCACCCGATTTGGTGCAAAATTCGTCGGTAAATTTTGAAAATTACCGGCCTTTTTGACACTTTTTATGTTTTTTTGCACTTTATTCATAATATGATATAATAGTTTAAAACGACCGAAAAGTCTAGGGGTAAATATGGATAGCCAAGAAAAATTTGAGAAATACGAAACATTGCTGCGCGATTGGAATGCGCGTATAAACCTTGTGGGGCCAAGCACGCTTGACGATGCAAGAATCCGCCACATCAACGATTCAAAGCAATTGGCCAAATATCTTGAACCGGGGACATCGGTGATAGATTTGGGCGCGGGTGCGGGCTTTCCGGGGGTCGTGCTTGCAATCATGGGGTTCGATGTTATATGCGTCGAATCAATTGCAAAGAAATGCGCATTTTTGGACGAGCTTAAAAAAGAATTGGATTTGCCCAACCTTACCGTAATCAATGACCGCGTTGAAAATTTTGTGCCAAAATTAAAGCCGAATGCCACGCAAAACACGGTGTTTACGGCGCGCGCGTTCGCGCCTTTGGTCAAAATATTTGATATGACGTTTTCTGCACGCTTGCCCTATATTTTATTAAAAGGCGAAGCAATAATGCCAGAAATTATGATCGCAAGAAAAAAGTACGAATTTGATGCAAAATTAATACCGTCCGAAACCGGCCCGGGATTTATTGCAAAAATTGATAATTTAAGGCCATTAAAAAACCGGCCTTTTTGATAAAAAAGCCGGGAAAATAGATAATAGATAGTAGATACTAGATATTAGATAAATAATTCTATAGTTCCGTGCGAAATTATGGATAACGTGTTGATATATGGCATATCTATTATCTATTATCTAGTATCTACTATCTATTATCTATTTTCCCCTTGACCGAATCGTCGCACTTAAGTATCTTCATATCTATGACAAGAATAATTGCTTTTGCGAATCAAAAGGGCGGGGTGGGTAAAACCACCACCGCTATAAATATCGGGGCGTCGTTGGCCGCGATAAAGCGTCGCGTTTTGATAATCGATTTAGACCCCCAAGGCAATGCAGGCACGGGTTTGGGCTTTGTTCGTTCTGCGCACCCGCAATCGGTTTATCCGGTAATAATGGGGCAGGGCGATGCATCCGCAAATATTTTATCCACGGCCGTGGCGGGTATGCATATAATGCCAAGTTCGCCGCAGTTGTCCGGTGCCGAAGTAGAATTATTGGATATGGAAAACCGGGAATATCGTCTTCGTGACGCGTTGGCACCGATTGCCGGCCATTATGACTATATTTTGTTGGATTGCCCGCCGGCGTTGGGGTTTTTAACGCTGAACGCTTTGACCACGGCGGATTCTTTGATTGTGCCGCTGCAATGCGAATTCTTTGCTTTAGAGGGGCTTCAGCATCTTATGGGCTCGGTAGCTGAGATTCAGAAAAAATGGAATCCGAATTTGGAATTATTGGGCGTGTTACTGACCATGTACGACCGTCGGAATAATTTATCGCGCGCAATCGAAGAAGATGTTCGGAAAGTCTACGGCGACAAAGTGTTCAAAACCTATGTCCCGCGGAATGTCCGGATTTCCGAGGCGCCAAGCCACGGCATGCCGGCATTATTCTATGATTTTAATTCGCCGGGCGCGCAAGCGTATTTGCGTATTGCATCCGAAGTTGTCGATGCATGCGGCGATAATGGCAATTAATAAAAAACGGAGTTGGTTATGAGCAAGTTTGGACTTGGGCGCGGATTGGCCGATTTAAAGGCGGAAATGGGCGTTGTACCGGAATTATCCGTATTGGCCGGCGGCGAACGCGTTGTCGTGCGCAATTTAAAAATTGATAAGGTCAGGCCAAATCCAAGCCAGCCGCGGCGCGTATTTAATGCGAATGAATTAAATGACTTGGCGAATTCCATACGGGAAAAAGGCGTGCTTCAGCCGATTCTGGTGCGTGCAGAGTCGGGCGGCAGTCACGAAATCATCGCGGGAGAGCGTCGTTGGCGCGCGGCAGGGATTGCGGGCCTGACCGAAATTCCGGCGTTGGTGAAGTCAATTACGAATGAAAATGCCATGGAAATCGCGCTTATTGAAAATGTTCAACGCGAAAACCTGAACGCCATAGAAGAGGGCGCCGCATACAGAAACCTTATGGAAAAATGCGGCTATGAAATGCCGGATGTATCGCGTTTGATTGGCAAATCGGAAAGCTATATCAGAAATATCATGCGTCTTGAGAATTTACCCGAATCGGTTAAAAAAATGGTGGAAAAGGGCGAATTGTCGGCTTCGCACGCAAGGACGCTCAGCGTTGCCAAAGACCCCGAGGCATTGGCAAGAAAGATTATCGGCGAAAAAATCTCGGTATCGGACACCGAAAAATTGGTAAAATCGATGCCGCGTTCATCTAAAAGCCGGTCTTTTCGACAAGATTTGATGTCGAAAGAAGAAATTTCGAAATACGAAAAACAAATTGCCAAAGCGGTTGGCGCCAATGTAACACTGCGCATGCGCAAGGGTGGCGCGGGCGAAATTGCGATAAAATTCGGAAACAAGATTCAGATGCAAGAATTAATCGAGAAATTAAAAGAGGCATAAAATGGCGAATATTCGCGTCGGCTGTGCCGTTATGGTGGAACGCGACGGCAAGCTTCTTAT
>WRIM01000021.1 GCA_009782725.1 Alphaproteobacteria bacterium
GGGGGGGAAAAACACGGGAATCGGGGTGCAAAAGGTTAAAAATCTTTTTTTTCCCCCCCCCCCCCCCATGTAGCGGGACATTTTGGCCATGCCGTTAAATTTGACTCTGCCGACCCGTTCGAGCGGATGTTGATAGAAATCATCAACACGCCGGAATACGCCCGCATGGGTGAAATTGGCCAGCTTCCATTCAAAGAATTCAGATTCATCGGCGCGATTCATACGCGGCGCGATCATTGCATCGGGTCGCTTGAGCTGATGAATGCGTTAATCGGCCGCAATAACATTCCAATGGATTTTTGGGATCGGGCGAATGCGGCGCGCGCCGCAATATTAACGCACGATATCGGGCATGTTTATCCGGGGCACGCATTCGCAAGGGCAATGGGGAAAATGTTTCCAGATACTTTTCAAGATCACGAGCAAATCGGAAGAAATATAGTTCGCAATGGCCGAATATTTGAAATTCTGGAATCCTATAAAACGGGTTTTGGCGATATTGTTTTAGATATAATGGGCGAAGAAAATCTTGACCGTTGCGTTTTCAAGCAAGTTTATTCCGGCGGCCCCAATATGGATACTTTCGATTATCTTACCCGCGATGTTTCACATGCTTATTCGATTAATATGGGCAAAATGGTTCGGAAAATTATCGCAAACACAACATTGGATTGCGATGCCGCGCGCGTAATTATGAGCAAAACGGGTGCGGAGACTTTCCGGGATTTATTGAATATTCGTGGCAAGATGTATGCGAATGTGTATTATGACAGCTTTACGCACGCCGCGGATTGCTTTGTGACGCCGCTTATGAATGTGATTAATAACGCGTTGAAAAATCCAGACGCAAAGCCTTTGATAAAATCAATCGGCAATAATCCATTTGTGAATTTTATCGAATCCGGCGCCACGTCGATTCCTGATTATTTGGCGCTGGACAACAAATGCTTTTATGACACCGTTCGGAAATTGCGCGATTCGGGCATATGCGAATTGGCGAAAATCGCGGACGCGTATTGCGATATTCCGAATAAATTCATGGCGGTTAATATATATCGCGGCCGCGCGGATTATGAATTTAACAATGATGTTTTACAGGAACTTGAAAATATTACACATAACGCGGGCGGGATTTTCAATAATGCAAAGATTAGATTGTATAATATGAACAAACCCGACGTATATGTCCGCGTTGGCCGAAATCTTAAGGCATTTTCCGAACTGTATCCGGAAATTTTATCCGGAGATATGCGGAATATTTCGGCATTCTTTATCAAAGATGCCGCAAGTGTTCGCGCGGCGGATGAAATACGGCGGCGTCTTCGCTAACCCCCAATCCGGATAATTCCATTTTTGTCGGTGGTCGCATTCTTGTGCGTCGGCAATATCGCAGAGAGACGCGTATGCCAAGCGTCCATTGGCGGCTCTTTGGTATTGTTGAATCCGTAAATGTAAAGCCGGTCGCGCGCGCGCGTCATCGCAACATAAAGAAGCCGATAGTATTCGGCCAATTGCCTTTGATACTTCGCGTCCGTCGCAATCGTGAAGTTATCGGACGCGGTCGCCCCCCCACGCCAAAGGAATGCGTCTTTATCGACCGCAACCGGCTCTGTGATTCTTATCGCGGACGGCGTGTTTGGATTTCGAATTGTGTCGATTAAAAATACAATGGGCGCTTCAAGACCTTTGGCGCCGTGCGTGGTTACGATGCGCACCCCGGCCGCCGCATCGATATCGCGTGTTATTTCGGCCGCGCCCGTTATAAACCATTCAAGAAAATCATAAAGTCCCCCAGGTTGAGTCCGCTCGTACGACAAACATATCGTCATAAATTCTTCCAATGGGTCGATTATCTGGAGGCCAAGCGCGGCAATCATCTTTTCTCGCATGTCATCATTATTCAGAACTCGGCTGAAAAACGAATATGGCGCCAAGTCGGACAAGGCGTAAATTTGCTGAAGTTTTTTATAAACATCCGGAATTAACATATTGACACGACTGAATAAAGTATCATTGCCGCGATTATGGCAAAGCGTGTATAATTCGGCCTCGGTCATTCGGAACATCGGCGATTTTAACACGCATGCCAAGGCGTAGTCGTTTGATGTATCGACGCAAAATCTAACAAGGTTCAAAAGGTCGCGCACCGCTGGGAATTCGGGCAATCTGATGCGGTCGCTTCCCGCGACTTTGACGCCGCGTTTTTGCAATTCCGTAATCAAAGGGGCGGCGAAAGGATGCCGTCTTTGCACAAGTATCATTATGTCTGACGCGCGAATTTGAGTATCTTGCAAAAGGCTTTCAATTTTCCCGGCGATTTGGTGTATAAATTCGGATCGTCCGGCCGCAGAGTCTTGGTTTTCCGCGGGTTTTGATATCGGATGTAATTCTACAAGGCCGGGGTCGTCTTTTCTGAAACAAATGTGAGTGTTGTTTGTAAACCCCATTAAAGAAGTTATTGATACGTCATCGAAAAAATGGTCGACGGCGGACAGTATCGCGCGCGTCGATCGGAACGATTGTTCAAGCGGTACATCAACAATCTGCCGAGCATCGTTTTTGATTTGCCGACCGATGCTTTCCTTGGACTTTGCAAATACATCCGGATCGGCGCCTTGGAATGAATATATGGACTGTTTCGTGTCGCCGACGACAAAAAGCGTCCGGGGACTCTCTCTCGCCTCGCCTTCTGTTGTAAAATCGGTGGTCAGCGCGTTCAAAATCTCCCATTGTTCGGGCGATGTATCTTGGGCTTCGTCCACCAATATATGGCCAAGGTTTGTATCAAGCTGGGATAAAACCCACCCCATTGTTTCCGGGTCGGAAAACAGTTTTCCGGTGTATAAAATCAAATCATCGAAATCAAGCACCCCGCGGTTTATCTTTGTTTCCCGGTACTTTTGCGCGAATGCCGCCGTCAAATCGTAAAGTGCTGCCGTATTTTCAAATATGTCTCGGTTAATGTTTTCTTGGTTTGCCGCGTACACCAAATCTTGTTCGGCGGCCATGTAATCCTTTTTCGCCACGTTTGCGATTTTTGTTCCGGTCGCGGTCAAGAATGCGGATTTGTATTCGTCGAAATCGCATGGGCCTTTGATGATTTTTTTAACCGCGTCCCGCGCCTTTGACAGATATCCGGCCGGCTTTTTTGACGACGCGATATCCGCGTCGATTAATTTCAGAATCTGAAGATGTCGAGCGGCGGCGGATTCGGACCAAAATTCGTCGTTGGCTGCCGAACTTAATTTCAGATATTTTTCAATCGTGTCAATAAATTGTTTACGATTGTTAAAGTTATTATTTAACTTAAAAAACCGTTTATACTGACCGGTCAAAATGCCCAACAAATCATCGATAGAGTATTCGGATACTTGGTCAGATATGCGGGCAAAAGCAGAATTCAGTTGCGCGTCGCCACGTGAATTGATTAATTCTTGGAACACCGCTTTTTGCAGTCTTGTCTGATCCGCCCCGGATATAAGGTTCCATGCGGGCTTCACCTCGGCCTCTATCGGAAATCTTCGCAAGATTTCTTCGCAAAATCCGTGAATCGTTCGGATTTTCAGCATTTGGGGATTGTCTATGTATTCGTAAAATATTGCGCGCGCCGCGGCCAAATCCACATCGTTCGGCGGATTATTATGCGCGATGCCGCTCAATATTTCGCGTAAAGCGTCATCGTCCGCATGCGCCCATTCGCGCAATGCGGCCAAAACGCGGTTCTGCATTTCCATTGCGCCCGCATTCGTGTACGTAAGGCACAATATGCCGGACGCTTGCGTTGATCGAAACAGAATGCGCAAAAGACGTTGGACAAGCACGGATGTTTTGCCCGTGCCCGCGTTTGCTTGGACCCATACGTTGACGTTCGGGTCGCATGCGCGCGCTTGGGCCGATGAAAGTTTGCAACTTGGTGACATTTTTAAGATTTTATTATAAAATTATCCGAAATTCAACTTTTCGGGGATTTTTTTAAATTTTTATCAAAAATTTCAATAATTCTATTTTTCCAAATATTTGGAACAAATGCGACGTCGGGCAATTGCTTGCGGTTGAATTCCGTAACTTGGAATCGAGTATCGTCTTTGGGCGGCGCCACCCATTCGTAACCCGCCGGGCGCGCGCGTTCGATTTCGCGGGCCACAAAGTAATATGTCAGCGCGTCCGTATCCGTATCGATATCCGTGAACGCAGGTCTCGGCATATCTATGCGTGACGCCGCGAATTCAAGCGCGACGCGCGATGCCGCCTTTTCTGGCGTCTCGTTCTTTAATATTTCGCCGTGGGGAAGCGTGTAATAAAGCACGACAGCCTCTGGGTGCCCGATAAGCGCGATTTTATCTTCATTCGTGATTATAATAATGCGGACGAAATTCGCCATTTCTTTCCTTGATTTTGTCGCAATAATTATAGTATAAATTTTACGAAAACTCAAGGGGGTAAAAATGCCGGAAAGCAAACCGCGTGTAACGCGCTGTGGCATGGGAATTATGGTAAGGGATGCCGCCGGACGCGTGTTGCTCGGCCTTCGCACAAGCGACGCGTCATTGGGGTCCAGCGATTTGCACGGCGAAGGCACATGGACTTTCCCCGGCGGTAAGTTCGATTTCGGCGACGGCTTGTTCGAAGGTGCGGCGCGCGAATTAAAAGAAGAAACCGACCTTGACCTTCTCCGCGCAGAAATAATTTCCATATCGAACGAACGCGTGGATACTGCGCATTACATTACTTTGGGATTTTTGGCAACCGAGTGGAATGGCACCGTCAAAGTAATGGAGCCGGAAGAAATTACAAAATGGGAATGGTTCGGCCTGTCCGCCCTGCCCGCCAATATTTTCGCGCCGACACGAAAATTTATAGAAAATTATTTAGCAAAAAGACTGACCGGAGATTTGTAATGAAAACGGAAATCGAATTAAAATTTTATCCGGTGAATAAGGATGAAATGCGCAAAAAATTGGCCACAGCGGGATTTAAACTTATAACGCCGGAATTCATGATGACCCGCGCGACGTTCGAAGGGCCGGATTATTTGCAAGGCGCATGGGGTCGCGTGCGGATAGAAAAAGACCAGATTACCATGGCGATTAAACGCGTCGAATCCCGATGCATAACTGGAACATTTGAATCGCAAGTTGTTGTCGATTCTTTTGATGCGGCGGTGGATTTTATGACCGCGGCCGGGTTTAGAAAACGATCGATGCAAGAAAACACCCGCGAAATATGGGCGCGCGACGGCGTTGAATGCACGATTGATACTTGGCCGGGATTAGAGCCGTTTATAGAAATTGAATCGGGATTATCGGATGAGGACGCGGCCGTGGCTGCGGTTTACAAAGCGGTATCAG
This sequence comes from Alphaproteobacteria bacterium, assembly GCA_009782725.1. GTDB lineage: Bacteria > Pseudomonadota > Alphaproteobacteria > Rs-D84 > Rs-D84 > WRCC01. The sequence continues at coordinate 5,349 of WRIM01000021.1, forward strand.
ATTTGGGATTCAACAAAGATGATGCAATGTTTGGAAGCGTGGGATTGGTATACCAAAAGATACTTGGAATACCTTGGCGCGAAATGTACGACATATCTGAACTGACGTTCGCAAACCCTCCGCAGAAAAGGTAAAAAATGATAGAGATAGAATTAAGATTTAAAATTTCATCCGTGCCAGAGGCGCTGGCAGGATTTCCATTGATAAAAGAAAAGTCTCAGTTGGATATTTATTATGACACCGCGGATTACGCCCTTTTCCGGCGCGGGAATTTCTTGCGCACCCGCAATAACAAACGACTTGAATTCAAATGCGATGCGGCGTTCGACGGGTCTCATGATTATTGCCGCGAAGTAGAATTCGATGTCGCGGATTTGGCGCAAAAGTCGAATGAGATTAATCAAACTTTGTCGGAATTGAATGTTCCGGCGAATGCGGAATATGAAAATGTCGAAGACTTTATTTCGAAAAATAATTTAAAAACGTTTGCGGTGATTGACAAGGTTCGACGCGAATATCGCATCACGGATAATATGATTGTGATGCTTGATGATTTGAAAGGTTTGGGATTATTTATCGAAGCCGAAATAATGGTGCCAGACGATACTAATAAATCGGACATACAAAAATATATAGAAAAAATGCGCGAAGATTTGACCGCGCGCGGAATACTTGGGCCCGACGCGGAACCCGTCAAAGTCGGATATGTAGAGCTGTATCTTATGGAGCATAATCCCGCGGCATACGACATCGGGCAATATAAAGTATAATAATAAAAGGAAGTATAAAATGTTAGATTTTGATTTTTGGAGTCCGACGTATTTCTCATTCGGGCGCGGCCGCGAAAGTATGACCGGAGAATTGGTAAAAAAATTCGGCGGATCGCGGGTTTTGATTCACTATGGCGGCGCGTCTGCCGTTAAATCCGGTTTAATTGACCGCGTGAAAAAATCACTGAAAGATGCGGGTATATCTTTCGTCGAATTGGGCGGTGTTCAGCCCAATCCGCGCGCGGAATTGGTGTATGCTGGAATAGATTTGGCGCGCGAGCATGGCGTCGATTTCATCCTTGCCGTCGGCGGGGGAAGCGTCATAGACAGCGCCAAGGCAATCGCCGCGGGGGCCCCATACAACGGCGACTTTTGGGATATGTTTTGCGGCGTGCCAATGGGTGAAAATGTTTTGCCGGTCGGTGTCGTCCTTACCATTGCCGCCGCGGGAAGCGAAGCTTCGAACGGTTGCGTCATAACCGGCACGGATTGCACAAAGCGCGTGTTCAGCGGGCCAAGCGATTTAAACCGTCCAAGGTTTGCGATACTTAATCCCGAATTGACCGCCACCCTTCCCCCGTCCCAAGTTGCAAACGGCGGCGCGGACATAATGGCGCATATATTCGAAAGATATTTTTCCAAAACAAAAGATGTTGAAACAACCGACCGTTTATGCGAAGGATTATTATTGGCCCTGATCGAGACTTTGCCGCGCGCGGTGAAAAATCCCGCTGATTACGAAGCAAGCGCAAACATAATGTGGGCCGGGATGCTGGCGCATAATAATGTCGTCGGCGTCGGGCGGAAACAAGATTGGTTGTCTCATCGTCTGGAACATGAATTGTCCGCGAAATACGATGTCGCGCATGGCGCGGGTTTGGCCGTTATGTTTCCCGCGTGGATGCGATATGTCATGCATTATGATACGCCGCGATTTGCGCGCTTTGCGCGGAATGTTTGGGGTGTTGTCGACACGGATGACCTGACCGCCGCAAACCACGGCATAACCAAGCTTGTCGAATTTTGGTCTTCGTTGGGATTGCCGAAAAATTTTGCCGAGCTGGGCGCAAAGCGCGAAGATATAGAATCCATGGCGGACGGCGTTGCGGCGCTTGGGTGCGAAGGCATGGGCAGCATCATGCAATTTTATAAAAATGATTTTATAAAAATATATGAACTTGCAGCGGATGCGAAATAACGATAAACTGATGTGGTGAGAGGGGTATAAATGGAAAAAACATTCTTAATAATTCTTGGCGTCATGGCGGTTTTGATGATTGCGGGGGCGGTCATGATGTTTTTGGCTTCGCGTCGGGCGCAACGGGTTACGGAATCGATGCTGTTGTTATTGACCAAGCCGGAACGGGCCAAAGTTCAAGATGCCGCGCGCGTCCTTCAAGTTATCTTGGCCGGCGAAATCGATAAAATTGAATCGAATTTCAAAACTATGTCGGATACTTTGGCGGCCCAGGTGGCAAGCGCCGAAGATCTTCGCAAAGAATTAGGCGAGCATAATGAA
>WRIM01000022.1 GCA_009782725.1 Alphaproteobacteria bacterium
AGAAATATAACAACTATCTTTATAAGATCTAAAATACCCCTTACAAATATTATACCAACAACTATCCCACTTTCCAGGGGTTAGAATTGCTAAGAAATCATTAAAAAAATATAAAAAGGAGCAGAAAGCTAAAACTGCCATAATCCACGACAATATATATTTATGGTTTCTCATTTCTACTCCTTTTATTCCTAGTATTTTACCTTAATAATCAAATCTTTTCCATTGTTTTTAAACCAATTCGAAAAAGCATCCATTTGCGAGGTTAAATCAATGCAACCCGCTGAACCCGGTATCTTTCCCCCATGGATATTAAAATTGGCTCTTCCTAGCATATTATTTTGCTTAGACGGTTCCAATGAAACTTTAGAATTCCCCCATGCGTTTGTGCCACCGGGAAATTTTCCGCCGCCAAAAAACGATTTTGTTTTCTCATAATCACTAAAATTCTCATAGTAATAATGTTCCCCCTGACGAACGACATACGTCCCTTCTGGCAAGGGCCCCTTATCTTTAAGGTTTTGAAATTTTGGATTTTGAAAATCTTTTGCTCCGGACACCCCATCCCAAGATTTGATTTTGGTTTCTCCTTCATAAACGGACAATGATTTTCCGTCAAAAACAGCAACCTGTTTGTCATTAATATTTATCGGGTCTTTGAATGTATTGCCCCTGAATTCATATTTACTATTCAGCATCTTTTCCGTCGGGCCGCCTTTATTTATAACGCCGTCCGGTTTTAAACCATTGTCACGCTGAAAATCTTTAATCCCATTAAATAGATTATCATTAGGATATTCATTATAAAACCCGTCAAACTCACCGGCCTTTATATCGGGTTTATAATGTCCTGTTTTATATAAAGACTGCTTCAATTTTTTTATATCAGAAGTATCTACCGAACTATTCGGCGAGACATTCCTTTTGACTTCGACACTCTTATCGACTTTAGTTTCTTGAGTCTTTTCTTTCTTGTCTTTTCCTTCGTCATCCGTATGTGGATAGGGGCATTCGCGCTCATATCCAGATACTTCCGTTCCGTCCGCGCGTTTATAAGGCTTGACGTTCACGGTACCGTCACATTTTTCATGCCTCTGCTTTTCAAGTTTTGTTAGATTTTTATTCCCGCTGTTAATGGTGCGTCCGTCACTAAGATACCAATCCGCCGCCATACCTGCCAAATCCAGATAGTCGTTCCTATTAAATGCGACATACTCTTTAAAAGCCATAATTTTATCCTTTTTGCTAAATAAAAAACGACCCTAATGGGTCGTTTTGTGTGTTGTTATATTATACCAAAAATCGTTCGGAAAATCAATAGAAAACTGCCCTTGATTTATTCGAATTTTTTGCTAACATTGTCCCCGTGCTGAAAAAAATTAAATCTTTCATTAAAAACGATAATCCGGAAACGCGCATAAGGTGGTCTATGTATGGCCGAATTTGGCGCGAAATTGGTCAGCCTTATTGGAAATGGCTTGCGGGCGGCGTAATTGCCGCGGTGATCAGCGCCGGCGCCGAAGGTTTCGCAATAACATTGGTCAAACAAGTAATCGACCAAGCGTTTATAGAGCGCAGCATGGCCGCGTTGTACATAATCGGAATTCAAATTATCGCCGCATACGGCGTCAAGGGAACATTTGGCTTTGCCAAAACACTATTGATGACCAAGGCCGGGCTTCTTGCGGCCGCGAACCTTCAAACGCGCATATATAATCACATGGTCAAAATGGACGTGTCCAAATTCTATGGCGGCGGAATTGGAAAGCATTTGAACTATTTCAGTGTTCAGGCCGGCGCGGTTCTAAACCTTGTCACCGGGACGATTGTGAACGCGATTCAAAATATTGCGACATTAATTATTACGGTCGGAATTATGGTGTATTACGCGCCGCAGTTGTGCGTGACTTTGTTGTTCTTGGCGCCTGCGATAATGATTCCGCTTATTATCATCACGCGCAAACGCCGGAAATTAACCCGCAAGTCATTTGGAATTGCGAATGACGTGTCTCAGCATTTGAATCAAACACTGCACGGGATGAAAACTATCCAGGCATTTGGAAACGAAGACACCGAATCCAAAAAGTTTTCGGACGTTATCAAAGCATCGAATAGAAACGCATACAAAAGTACCCAAGCGGCCGCGCTTCAAACCCCGTTGCTTGAAATCATGATTTCTGTGGGACTTTGTTTGTCGCTTATCGCGGGCGGGCATTTTATCACAACGGGCGCGATTTCTGTCGGAGATTTTACGGCGTTTATGTTGGCCCTTACCGCTTCTTATAAACCCGTTAAATCGATTACCGGCGTCAACAGCGGGATACAGCACGGATTGCTTGCCGCCGAAGTATTATTCGATTATCTGGATTCCAAGCCGGCGATTATGGACAAACGGGGCGCGAAAGTCTTGCCGCGCGGCAAAATGTCCGTTAAATTCGACAAAGTTTTCTTTGAATATTTACCGGGAGAGCCGGTCTTGCGCGACGTATCGTTGAATGTGCCGGCGGGAAGCGTATGCGCGCTTGTAGGCCCCAGCGGCGGCGGCAAAACAACCATGTTCAATTTATTGGAACGGTTTTACGACCCTCAAAAAGGCAAGATTTCAATCAACGGGGACGATATCCGCGAATATACTCTGCATTCCTTGCGCGATAATATTGCAGAGGTTTCCCAAGACGTATTCTTGTTCAACGGCACGATTGCGGACAATATAAAATACGGCGCGCCCGATGCGACGCCGGACATGATAATCGCGGCCGCGCGCGCCGCAAACGCGCATGACTTTATTATGAAATTCCCAAAGCAGTATGAAAATAATGTGGGCGAACGCGGCGCCCTTCTCTCGGGCGGTCAGAAACAACGCATCGCAATCGCGCGCGCAATACTGAAAGATGCTCCGATATTATTGCTGGACGAGGCTACAAGCGCATTAGACACCCAAAGCGAAAAATTAATCCAATCCGCATTAAAAAAATTAATGGTCGGACGCACTACGTTTGTTATCGCGCATAGGCTGTCCACCATACTTGACGCCGACCAAATATGCGTGATCAAAGAAGGCAAAATTACCGAACGCGGCACTGACAAAGAATTATCCAAGAAAAACGGCGATTACAAAAAGTTAAAAGATATACAATTCAAAAAATCGGAAAAATAATGGGGGGCCTGGAGAGAGAAAAAGCAAAAGACAAGTAAATAATGGACCCTATAATCAGAATAAAGAATTCCAGAGTTGGATATGAAACGCTTCAAAGCGACATTGTAACGCTTGGCCGGAAAATTCCGCGCAGGTTCATTTTCGCGCATGTCAAGAATTCGAAAACCGGCGAAGAATTTCACCGCGTTTCCGTCATAAAGCCGGACGGGTCGAAACGCCGCATTCTTGAAAAATCCACAAAAGAATCGAAAACTTTGTACGAATACGAAGATATTCCGTTCGTCGTTTTGACCAAAACCACGCGGGGCGCCAAAGACAAATTGATTCTTGTCGATTTGAACATATGCGACATAGTTGCGGAATACGGATGCGATTTAATCGATTACGACGTTAAAACCAAAACGTTTTTCATACAAAAATACTGCGATTCGGCAAAGCTTCTTAAAAACATTCTTTATAAATTCAGCGCGGACAACCCGAACGATATGGAAGAAATAGAAGTTGTAAAATACCGCAAAAGCCCGTCGACGATTACAATAATGTCGGACGGCAAGGTGATCGTGCCGCCAGAATTGCAAAGCGCCGCCGCCGAGTTTTCACTAGCGCAGATTTTTGAAACTTTGGAAAAGAATCCCGTGCTTGCGCAGCAATTTACAACCCTTTTCAACAAACTTGTCCAAACGACGAACGCGGCCCCGACTCCGCCGCAATACGATGTGCAAGAAAACCCGGAATTAATGCCGTACACCAACAAAAAGCGAAACCGCGGGCAAAGAACAAAGGCATATTGGCTGAACCTTGCCAAGACCGAAGGCGAGGAAAAGCTGCGCGTCGCATTTACCAATCAGAAATATTTCAAAAAAATCACGCCGGAAATGATAGAGGCGGTAAAGGAAATATTCAAAGACGATTACGATTCGGAAAACCAAAAAATAAAATGGGGGCAAAAAGACGCGCCGGCAAGCACGAAAACAAAAAAAGAAACTGTTCAAACCCCCGCAAAGCAATCCCCCGACGTTCTTTTGACCGTGCCGGGCGGCGAATTCAGACTGCATCGTCGCAAAAATGGCAACGATGATTTATTGCTCAAACACAACGAACCGCAACCGTATTATTTCAGAAACAGAGAAACATTTAAAAAATCCACGCAAACCATGAAAGACGCCAACGACATCACGGTAGAGTGCGACTTTAATCAATACGGCGCGCCGTACGCCCTTTTCCAAAAGAAAAACCGAAACGGCAATTATGTCTTGAGCTTTGTAAACACCGAAACCGGCGAAATATTATGGTGGAACAAGAAAAAACCGTCGGCAAATCTTCAGTGGCTTGAATTCGATCCGACAACAAAAAAACTTTACGCCCAAATATTTTATTCTCAAAACACAAACATATCCACCGTCGATAATCTTTACGTATTCGACCTTGCCTCTGGCGATGCGCCGACATTAATGAAGTCCAAAGATTACAAGCGCGGCGACAACGCGATCATTTTCAAAACAAAAGACAATGCACAAGATTGCGGCCGGATGCGGCATGTTGAAAACAAGGGCGCGCACTCGCTATGGATCGACGGCACCATGGCCTTAAGCCTTTCGTCCGAACGCGTAAAACCGCTTTTCCAATATAAAAACTTCATAGTGCTTCGAAGAAAAACAAAAATACGGGCGGAATATTGGTACTATATCTATGATATGGATAGGCGCGAGAATATAATCACGCTGAAAAACGAAGAAAACACAACCCGGGGAACCCGCCAAATATGGTTCGACAAAGCGACCAAGAAATTCATATATTCTATCACGTACGGCAGAAATAACATCAGCTCTACAAGCCTCTTCCAACAATTCGACCCGGAATCCGGAAAGTTTTCGCAAATAAACAAGAAAGACATGATAATGAGCAGCCTTGTCTTTATAAACAATCTGAACACCGATATAGAAATAAGCGATAAAGAATTCGAACCGGACAGCCAAATTATCCAAAAAATCGATAACACTCCGGCTGCCCCGGAAATAAAATCATCCGGTGGGCAACAATCGGACGTTCAGCCTATTTACATAAAAAAACTTGTGGGAAGACGCGGGCGCAAAGTCGGCCGCGGCATTACAAGAATGGACCAAGACCCCGCGCCGACAATCTATGTAATCGACCCGACCAAACCGCAGAAAGAGCCGAAACCCAAACGAAAATATACAAAATTAGAAAAATCAGAGCTGTATATAAAATATTCTCAAATGACATACGCCGAATTGCGCGCCGAAGAAGATATGCATAATAAAAATCAGGGACGGCTTGCGCTTGCCAATCAAACGCCTATATCCGAAGAATTAGAATATTGGCTGGATTACCGGGAAACCCACGGCGACAAGAAACAAAAAACGGGGCGCAATCGCAACAGAACCATGGGCCGGCTTCCACGAGATGTAACGGCAATGGATCTTAAAAACCTGTACCAAAAGTTTATGTTTTTAATGCACCCAAGATGCGAAATGGCCGAAGACAAAATACTGACTGAGGCAAAAAAAACTTTGACCGAGATACACAATCGAGAAACCGAAGAAGAAGCAAAAGCAAAATTGGAAAAAAGGGAATATAATCGCCGCCAATTTGAAAACCCGGAAGTTTTGAAATTCATCATGAATTGGAAAGAATGCGATTTCAAACATATATACGTTATGCCCGACGGCGCGCCGGTAAAAAGAAAATATCTTGGGAAAGTAAAATTCGACGAAAAAACATGGATTGCGTTGGGCCCGGACGCCGTTGTCGCCGCGGTGAAAAACCGATTGAGAAACAAAAAGAACAAAGCAAAAGTCACGCCTGAATTAACAGCGGCATGCATACATTTCTTTGGCGACGGCTATAACCCGGAAACGCACGAAATCACGCCAGATGCAATTGCAAAGGTATGCGGAAAAGAACCCCCGGCCGAAGTCATCTCGCAAATCAAATCGGAATATATAAAGTCGACGAAAAAAGACAAAGGGGTCGATAACCGGACAAAAACCGAAAAAGCTTGGCTTGAAGAAGCGGCATCGGACGACGGAAAACACATGCGGCAAATGTTCACTCAGTATAAGTACAAAAACTGCATATCAAAGGAATTATTGGCGGCCGTAATAAAATTCTTTGGGCTGAAGCAAGACGGCGGATTATACGACCCACAAGAAAAACGCATCGCCAAAGGAAAAAGAAAATCTGGCGGCGCGGCCGCATCCGACCCGGCCTTGGCGGACAAACCCGCGCAAACAGAATCGATAGAATCATTCGTCGAAACTGAATTCGTCGACATGACAGAGCCTCAGGAATACCCCCCCCCTCACCTTTTGTCAAGCCATTCCGCGGGTTCAGACACGCCTTTGCATAAAAACACCATATCCGACGCCGTTTTACCCGACCCGGACCTTGATAAATTTATAAATAGCCGCAACGCCGAACCGGACATCCAACCCCTGCCGGCACCGACCGCGGCACCCAAAACAATAAAAGAAATTCCGGTATCTTGGACGGTTTTTGACGACAGGTTTTCTACTGTAAAAATCGGAAAATACACAATATTCAGCAAGCAAGAAAATATATTCGATGTCGCGCCCCGGATATCCGGGAAAGTTCTGGACATAGAATACATTGACCCCGTGAACAACAAACAAACCCATGACGTTTATCAAACCAAAGACTATGACGAAAACACCGGCATAAAAAAATATACCACCGGAAACATGGGCCCGATCCGAGAAGTGTCCGAAATAAAAAAAGGACTTGAGTTAAAATATCATAATTACCGCGCCACTAACCAGATATTGGAACATAAGCAAAGCGACGCTTTAAAGTTCGTGGTAAATAAAATAACCGAAGCCCGAAATCTTGTCATAAGCACGCCCGCGGCCGCCGCGGCCGAACCGACGCTTGTGGAATATTACATGCATGCCCCGAATATGATAAGCGTATGGATCGGCGGAAAGCCATTTATTACCAAACAAGAAATAACCGTTCCGGAATTGTATATGAACGACCGCGCTCTTGATATTTATTATCCGTCTTCGGTCGACGACTTTCACAAAATCATACTGCCCGGCATGACGGAATCGGAACCATACGCGGAATTCATACCAAGCAATGATTTTTGCATAAGCGATGTTAAGAAAAGCACGGAATACGGCGGGGGATTGGCATTAAGGCTGGAAGATCGAAGCGTGCATTATCTGCTTAACAAATCGCGCGAAATGGAACGGATTGGCAATCGCGTGTTCAAACTGAAACAGGTATTTGAGATTCAGAAATAAGATTAAGCGGCGCGTTTCATGCCCGACTTTACTTCTCGCGCAATTTTGCGAATATCGTCGATCGGCACATGCGT
>WRIM01000023.1 GCA_009782725.1 Alphaproteobacteria bacterium
CGGATATTATCCGGATTTGTATCTTTCACCGCGATGTCTGCAAAGATTGCGCATGTCTTGTCGTTGGTATAGTATCGTTTTTTGGTGATGTCCGTCGCGGTCTTGGCGTCTGTAGGCCAATTTTCCGCAATATCGAATGCGAGGCGAAGATACACTTTTATCATCTCTTCGGCCAAACCGGCGCAATACCCACTTTCCAGCGGAAGCTTTGATATATCGGCCAACGGAAATTTGTTATCTTTATTTATGACCAAGTCTTTCAGCGTATCAGATTCGTCGTCATAGAAATAATGATTGACGCGGTCGAACAATTCGTAATGGCCGCCGGCTTTGAAATACATGTTCAGATTTTGAATTTCCACATATCGCTGCAAATCCGTAATATCTTTTTTGGATTTGCTTTTTCTGTCGTTCATGTAATAAAGCAATTCCGCGAATTGATGCATCGTGAACCCGCGTATGCACCGCACGGCTTCTTGCTTGTCTTCATTGTCGTGAATATACTCGTCGCTTCCGTATGTGCGGAATACCGGTTTATGCTCCCAAAAGTCTTTCAAGAATTTCTGCGGGATTCTTGTCGCGCGGTCGCATAATACTTTGAACACCTGTTCGTCTTCCGATTCGTCTATATTGTTCAACCAATCTTGATTCGATTTGGATATATGCTTCATAATCGCCGACTTGCTGAATTCCACGCTTGTAAGCAGGGGGTCTTTCTTTTTCTCTCTATCTTTTATATCTTTGAATATTTTTTCGATATCAAGTTTGGGATTCGCGCGACCGTTGCTCATAAACATTCCGTATTCGTCCACCCTGAACGCGTTTCTTACGGTTTGCCAGCCGGATTTATTTTTTATATCGGAATAGTTGTAATAATCTTGCCTTGAAAAGCGCGGATGATAGCTTTCTTGGCCGGTGATTTTCTTTAATTCGATTAATTTGGCGATTGGGATTTTTGCCATGCGGGTTTTGCTTGCAATCAATGCGCGTGTGGTTTTAATTCTCAAAGTGACATATTTCGCAATAATTTTGCAAAGCCTTTCCGTTGCTTCGTTTATGGCGTCTTTTCTGAATTTGTCGTATTCTTCTTTTGTTTCAAAATGCTTTAATACTGATTTGTCTTTGCCGATAAGAATCCAAGTGCTTATCTTCGTCTTTGGATTAAAATGACACAAAGTAAAATCGCCGTTGGACAGATGCAATGCCTCGCTTGACCATTCGCTTGACGTGTAGATTCCAAACAAAGTCTCTATTTGCTTTGGTTTTGCGAACGGAAGCTCTGCGCCTATGGTTATATCCGATTTGGGAAGTCCGGAAAAGCGTATAACCGGCACGTGGTCGGGACTGACCATTTGGGAAATCAAATGACCCACAGCATCTGAATCGCCGTTGCCGAAAAGTTCTTGGATATCTCTTAATTTATAATAATTATCCGAATAATCCTTGTATTTTTCATCGCCCAAGAACGCATGCTTTGCCATTCTTATAAAGTCTCTTCCGACTTTACCGGCTTTGCGCAGATTCACGCAAGGCATATGGTGAGTGGCCAATCTGCAAAGGCTTGTAAACTTGTTGCCCTTGTTTTCGGCATATAATTCGTTCAACAAAGCGTATTCGTATTTCCCGTCGAACTTTCGTTTTGCATTTTCTGCGACGGCTGCGTCAAATTCTTCGTCCGGCACGATTTTGAACGGATACCTTTTGCTCATGCGGACGTCGTAAACCCTTGTTTCCCCGCGGTGCCACCCAAATGCGTTTATTTGGTCGCGCACGCTTAATACAACGGGCGATTCTTTATCATCGGGATACCCCTCTTTGTATTCGGATTTTTTGATTATCACATGCGGGGCCAATTCCAATATCTCGCGCATTACTGTGATAACCCGGGCTTCGAATTTTTCGCGGGATTGGTTTTTGTCGCGGTTCCAATTATAGTGCCTGAATTTTTCATCTTTGCTTTCGTTTATCGCATGCGCCACCATGCCGATTGCTTTGATTTTTTCATCAAGGTTTAGGGTGTCGAATTTTAAATTATCAAATTGCTGATCTATGAAGTCAATTTTTACGCGGGGACTCGCGTCACTTACTATCTTTAATATTTCCGGGTCCAAACTGCTTGACAAAATACCCCCCCCCTCACCCGCAGAAATCCCGTATTTCTCGGCCAATTCGCGTATAGCGGCCGTCAGCGCGACCTCGAACCGGCTTTTGTTATTATCGCTTATCATCTCTGGAAAAGTCCCAAGAAGATTATTCACGGGGTTAAATCCGGCGCGCGCCATTCTGATTGCGATTTCTTTATAATCGCCGTGCTCGGATCCTTGGAATGAAATAATATGGGCCAATTGGTCGACCGATTGAACGGATTGGATAATTTGTTTGGAAAGCCACATCGCGTCGGTATCCAAATAACAATCCGAAGGTCTTGAATTCCAACGGTCATCTTCGATATACGGGTTGTCGAAAATTATCACTTTGATATCGTGATATGTTTCTTTATCGGCGCCCCAATCGCGGTATTTTACTTTTTTGGGGTACAAACGTTTTAATATGGCGCGAAAATAACCGGATGTTTTGGCAAAATCCTGGTCGTTGAATGCAAGCGGGATACGTTTTTCATCCCTATCGTCATCATCGTAATAAGACATATGGCAATCCGTGTTGCCCTACATTCTGGGAAGATTATATATGCTTTTTTCGGAAAGGCAACCGAAATTTGTCAAAAAGAAAAATGACTAGCCCGCCCTTCCGTAATCATCTTGAAGACGCACGATATCGCCTTCGTCCAAAAAAGCCCCCGTTTGGGTTTCTATGATTATCAGCGGTTCATTGCCATTATTAAAAATCCTGTGCGGCGTTTGTTTGGGTATGGTAACGACATCCCCGGTTTTTACGTTTCTTTTGTCTTGTCCCGTTTGGACTTCGCCGCATCCGCCCGCGATTATCCAAACCTCGTCCTTGTGATTGTGATATTGAAGCGATAATCGTCCGCCGGGATTCACGGTTATGCGCTTTACAATAAATGAATCGCCGGCTTCAAGAACGGCCCATTGGCCCCAAGGCCTTGTGTCGAAATCGCCGGATTTATAGTTGTTTGTTTTCATAATTGTTTGTCGGAGAGTTAAACAGAAAATTATTAGAATGGTCAAGATACTGCGTATTGGGGAAATTTTGCGATGGGAGTGCACAAATAGTACATGACCGGAGCAAAATTTTCACAAACGCAAAGTAGATTGGCCGTTATAATAATTTTATGGTGCGGGCAGAGGGAATCGAACCCTCATCTCAAGCTTGGAAGGCTTGCATACTAGCCTTTGTACTATGCCCGCAGATGTAAAATTTGTATCGCCTTGGCGATACCATGGGCCCCGTCCTTCGACGGGGCAGTCGTTTTTCTAAATGGCAAAGCCATTAAGAAAAACTGACTGGTGGGTGTGGATGGAATCGAACCATCTAAGGCATGGCCAACAGATTTACAGTCTGCCCCGGCTCTCCTACTCCGGCGCACACCCCCTTCAAACCCAAAAATAGGGTTTAAACCCGGCGATTATAACATTAATTTAAAAAAATGCAAATTTTTTAAAATCAAATGATTTTTGTTCGTTAGGTCGGCTTGGCCGTGACGAGCGACCCGACGTGTATAAAAATACACGAGGGTTGCGCGACGCGGCCAATGTGATTTCGGACGGGAAAATTAATCGACAAGTATCCCTTCTATCTCGTATATAAATTCTTGGATTGTGACCGGGCTTTGCGCGGACGCCATGAATCCGTATGCGCGCTCGATCACGCGAAGGCCTTCGCGCGCCGCTATATCGGGCGCAAGGTTCTTTAAAACGCGAATTCGTATCACATGAAATTGGCGCGATTCATAATCGTCGAATTGGTATTCCCGGATATCGCCGTCGTTCATCGCGTTTGCGATTTCTAATTGGCGAAGCGCCAATTCTTTGAACTTTGCCGCATTTTCCGGACATCCATGAATGCTTAGACGCGAATAAGTTTCCGCATTATGGGCCAAATCGAACGTGTTTGCGCGCATTTCGGGATAAATCCATTCGGTCATTTTTTGTTCTATGACTTCGCATGTCTGCATCCGCTTTGTGCTTGCAATCTCGGCCGCGTCATTCGGCCTTGGCGATTTTGTCGGCCACGGCCGAAATACCGCGCCCAAAAATATCCCGATTATCAAAATTGCCGACGCCGCGATAAAGAACCGCGTGCGCTGCAACGTCGGCGCATGCTCTTTTTTAATTTTTACTTTGGTGATTATCATGTCTCCCTCCTGATTTTTTTATTATCTCTTTTCTAACGCCGCTTCGACGGAATCCGTCCAGTCGAGTATATCCATTATAACCGGCACGCCGTGCTTGTGAAGTTTGGACTTAACCTGATCGTAATATCTTTTGTACGATTCCGTATTAACATCGTCCAACGCGGCCGCAATCGATAATTCTTTCTTTTCCAATTCCGCATAGTTCACGCCGGAATCATCCACGCAATCATTCTTGGCAAGGCGATTATATATATCCGCGCGTTGAACATGGTCCATGGCGTTAATCGACATTTCCGGGAATTCATCAAGACGCTTCAACAAGATTTGTTTCAAAGTCTCGCAAGCTTCGGGGTTTGAATCCAAATTGCGACCCTGGGCGATTCTGCCGGCCAAATCGGTCTTGGAATCATCGGCAAACGCAGGCGCGATAAGCAAACAGCAAATAATGATTAGCATTTTTCTCATAATCTCTCCTTGATATGCCATTATTTTAGCATTAATATTATCGATATGACAATAAATAAAAAAATTCATTTCATAGGAATAAATGGTTCGGGGTCAAGCGGCGCCGCAATCCTTGCAAAAAAAATGGGATTCGATGTGACCGGATGCGATTCCAATATGGACACCCCATACGCGGCCCAGGTGCGCGACGCACGTATTCCCGTATTCGCGGGCCACGACGCGTCGCATGTTAACGATGCGGATATCGTGGCATCTGTTACTTCGTTAACAAAATTACCCGAAGCTATTGCGGCCGGAAATAAATTAATATCATGGCAAGAATTTTTGGGGAAGTATATCTTGCCGGCAAAACGCACCGTCGCGGTCGCGGGCACGCATGGCAAAACAACGACAAGCAGTATGATGGCAAGCGTCATGATTGCGGCGGGATTCGACCCGACGGCGCTTATCGGCGCGATTGTCCCGGAATGGGGGTCAAGCAACCGGTTTGGTTCGGGCGATTTTGCGGTGATAGAGGCCGACGAATACGCAAACAATTTCGCGCCTTATCATCCGGACTATGTAATTTTAAATAATATAGAAATGGAGCATCCGGAATATTTCACAGACTTCGAGCATTATAAAAAAACTTTCCGTGATTTCTTGGCGGGCGCGAACCGACAAGGCACATTGGTCTATAACGCTGACGATGCGAATGTCGTGGAACTCATCACTGCATTCCCGGGCAAAAAAATCCCGTTCAGCGTGCGGGGTATAAAAATCATCGCGGACGGCGCGGGCCAAGACTTTGATGGTTTTCATATAAATTTACTTGGGAGCCATAATGTTGCGAATGCCACGGCCGTAATTACAATGGCGCGCGAATTAGGAATCCCCGACGATATTACGCGCGCGGCATTGGCCAAGTTTCGCGGCGCGGGGCATCGGCTTGAAAAAATTTTCGAAAACGACCGCATCACTATATTCGACGATTACGCACATCATCATACTCAGGCTGAAAAAACAATAAACGCGGTGCGCGACGCCTATCCGGACGCGCATATAATCGTAGTATACGAACCGCATCAGATTTCGCGCTATACCCAAAATACGGCCGACACATTGGCCGCATTGGCCCGCGCCGACGAATCAATAATCACAGAATTTTGGCGCGGACGTGAATCGCATTTGCCCGTGCCGGATGCAGTTGCGGACATTGAAAAATCCGGCTATAAAAACATTCGCTATATTCCGGATATAAATAAATCCGCAGACGCCGCGTTTACCGCCGCAAACGCGCACACGGGCAAATCAGTAATACTTGTCATGGGCGCCGGCCAATCGTGGAAAATAGCAAAAGCATTGAAAGAAAAATTCGAATATTAAAAAACATAATCGCGCCAGTGGCGCGACTAAAAAATCAAATATTTCACATTCGTTAGGTCAGCTTGGCGGTGGTGGGTGACCCGACGTGTATAAATAATACACGAGGGTTGCGCAACGCCGCCAATGTGATTTCGGACGAGGTAATTAGTTAACCAACAATCCCATTTGTAATCGTAATTATTCTATCTGCGCGGCTTGCAAGCGCCATATCATGCGTAACGAATAGCATCGCCATTTTCTGCTCGCGCGAGATTTCCAACAATAAATCAAACACCGCGCCCGCATGCTTTGGGTCTAAACTTCCTGTCGGCTCGTCCGCCAAGATAATATCCGGGTTATTGGCCAATGCGCGCGCGACCGCAACTCTTTGCTGTTCCCCGCCGGACATTTGCGTCGGCCGATGACTTCCGCGATGAAGCACGTTCACCATTTTTAATAATTTTTTCGCACGATTATCCGCGTCGCTATCATCCAATCCGGCCGCCAACATCGGCAAGGTCACATTTTCAATCGCGGTAAAATCTTCTAATAAATTATGACGCTGATAAACAAAGCCCAATTTGTCGCGGCGAATGCGGGTGCGTTCTTCATCGTTCATTTTATGCACAGGCACGCCCGCGATTGAAATATTTCCGTGCGTCGGCCGTTCAAGCAATCCGACGCATTGAAGCAAGGTCGATTTGCCACAGCCGCTTGGCCCGACCAACGCCACGATTTCTCCGCGCGCCAAATCAAAGCCGCCACCGCGCAAGATTTGCAACGGGTTCCCGCCTTCCATAAATGTTTTTCCAATCTCGCGCACGGACATAACAATATCGCGCGTTTTCGGTTTTGATAAAGATTTTAAAATATTCGCCATTAAATTCTCTTTTTATTCGTATCTAAGAACTTCTACGGGGTCAAGCTTTGCCGCGCGCCATGCGGGGTACAATGTTGCAAGAAACGACAGAGCGATTGCGACAATTGCGATTCCTGCGACCGAACCCAAATCTATCTTGGACGGCAATTCGCTTAAGAAATACATTTCCGGCGGGAATAAATCGCGGCCCGTCATCCATTGAATTCCTTGGCGTATGGGTTCGATATACTTGGCGATGATAAGGCCCAATATAGTACCCAAAATCGCGCCGACAATACCGATCGACGTCCCGGCAAGCATAAAGATTTTCATCATCGAACGGCGGCCCACGCCAAACGTGCGAAGAACGGCGATGTCGCGCGATTTATCTTTGACCAACATAACAAGGCTTGAGACAATATTAAAGGCGGCCACGATTATGATAAGCATCAGGATTAAGAACATAACATTGCGTTCGACTTGCAACGCGCCGACGAACCCGCGA
>WRIM01000024.1 GCA_009782725.1 Alphaproteobacteria bacterium
TAAAATGATATCAGATATTCAGCCCACCGATGTAATAATGGACGAAGGCCCAAAATCGGTCGCGGAATACGAACGCGCGATTGATAACGCCGCGACAATCGTATGGAACGGCACGGTCGGCATGGCCGAATGGCCCCCGGTGTGGAGCCGCGGCACATTCACGCTTGCAAAACATGTAGCAATTCGCACCCGCGCGGGCAAATTGGAATCGATTATCGGCGGCGGAGACGCGGCGGCGGCGATGGAGGCCGCAGGCGTGGCCGGCGACATGACATATATATCAACCGGCGGCGGCGCGTTCTTGGAATTCATCGAAGGCCGCGAGTTGCCCGGAATAAAAGCATTGGAAAAATAAAAAACGTCAATTACAAAGTGTAAGCGTTTTCATACGCGAATGCGGCGGCGGTGTTTTTCAGCCTTGCTTCGTTTAATTCTTCCGCATAGAGCCCCACTCTGTTTTGTTCGGATTTTATCGGGGCCGATTGCGGTTTTAATTTTCTGTGCGCTTTGTCCATATTTCTTTTTGTAGCATGAGGGGACTTGCCGTGCAAAGCAGCATTTAATGCGGCGTTAACATTGACTTTTCTGTATTTGTCTGTCACGGGTTCAAGACGGGTCTCGGTATCTTCGCGCATATATTTCATGCGGTGTTCTTCAATCGACAGCAAGGCATCCGTAAAATCCCCGTCTATAATTCCGGGAACATATTCTTCATTCATTTTAATCACTTTTATTTATACCATATAATATACCCCCCCCCTCCAGTTTTGTCAAGTGCATTATTCGGATTAATCTTTGAAATTCGTTATTTGGCTGGTATAATCGGGAAACTATGGGCATATTCTCTAAGATTTCATCATTATTCACCGGCCGGCGCGAGTTGGACACGGTCACGACCGAATCCCTCACCGATGCGCTAATCCTGTCGGATATCGCGCCGGATTTGGCCGAAGATTTGGTCGGGCGTCTTCGCGCGCGCGGCACGCTCACCGAAGCGGACGCAAAACAAATTCTTTTCGACGCAATGCTTCCCATTGTTTCAAAACTACAAAATTCCGGGGCCGAAAAATCTCCCGCGGTGATTTTGGTAATTGGAGTAAATGGCGCGGGCAAAACCACAACCATTGGCAAAATGGCCAAAATCTGGACGGATGCGGGTAAAAAGGTTGTAATCGCCGCAGCGGATACTTTCCGCGCCGCCGCGACCGAACAATTGACCGTTTGGGCCGACCGCGCGGGCGCGACGCTTATCACCGGAGACCGCGACCCGGCCGCATGCGCGTACAGCGCCGTCCAACACGGCCGCGACATTTCTGCCGACATTGTTATAATCGATACCGCGGGGCGGCTTCATAATCGCGCGGATTTAATGGACGAGCTTTCTAAAATCACCCGCGTTATAAAAAAGATCGATGCGGACGCGCCGCATGAAACGCTTCTTGTTTTGGATGCGAACACCGGACAGAACGCCCTGAACCAGATTGAATATTTCAATAATGTCGCGCCTCTCACCGGATTAATCGTGACCAAAATGGATTCGAGCGCCAAAGGCGGATTCTTGGTCACATACGCGGCCAAAACCAAATCCCCCCTTCCCGTCTATGCAATCGGATACGGCGAGAAAATCGACGATTTGCGCCCATTTTCCGCGGACGTTTATTTGAAAAAACTGCTAAGCTAGAAAGTGGCGAATCGGTTTTTTGTATGATATTATTAGAAAAAAGGATAAATCAATGTCACTTATACCAATGGTTATCGAAGAGTCGGGACGCGGCGAACGTTCTTTTGACATTTATTCCCGCCTGCTGCGCGACCGCATCATAATGTTGCAAGGCGAATTCGACATATCCATGGCGAATATCATTATTGCGCAATTGCTTTTTCTTGAATCCGAAAATCCGAACGCGGATATATCTTTGTACATTCAATCCCCGGGGGGAAGCGCGGACGCATGCTATGCGATTCTTGACACCATGAATTATATTAAATCGAACGTATCCACAATCGGCATGGGAATTGTCGCATCCGCGGCTTCTGTGATTCTTACCGGCGGCGAAAAGGGAAAACGCTTTGCGCTTCCCAATGCGAATATTATGATACATCAACCGTTGTCCGGCGCGCGCGGCCAAGTAACCGACCTTGAAATTCAAATAAAGCACGCGATTGCGTTAAAAGAGAAACTTATCGACACATATGTTCAAACAACCGGAAAGTCAAAGCGGGAAATCTCTGCGGCAATCGAACGCGACAATTATATGACCGCAACCGAGGCAAAGGATTTTGGGCTGATTGATGAAGTTCTCATACGTAAGGCGTAAGACGTGAGGCGTGAGGCGCAAGATGACAGTTATGGAAGATTTGGATGTATATAAATTAGCATACAAAATCGTGCTTGATATATACAAATTAACTACAAAATATCCAAACGATGAAAAATTCGGATTGGTATCTCAGATGCGCCGCGCCGCCGTGTCTGTGGTCTCTAACCTGTCAGAAGGTGGGGCGCGAATATCAGACGGCGAGCAGAAACAATTCATCGGACACGCGCGCGGCTCTCTTGTGGAGTTGCGAACACAGTTAAGATTATCAAAAGATATTGGTTTTATTTCAGAAAATGAATCCGCCGATATCCTAAATGATATTGAAAGAACAAAAATGATGATGAATGGATTATTAAAAACATTAAAATAGGGAGTGGCTGTGCGTCGTTTTGCGTCTTACGCCTTACGCCTCACGCCTTACGAAAAAATGTCCAAAAAAGAAGAAATAACGCCAACCCAGCAAGAGCATCAGATTTGCAGCTTTTGCGGCAAGGCCGTGTTCGAAGTAAAAAAGCTTGTATCTGGCAAGAATGTTTGCATCTGCGACGAATGCATTGGGTTGTGCAACGACATAATGGCGGATGACGAGAAACAAAAAATCACGCATGACGCGACCAAGCTTCCGACGCCGTCAAAAATTTACAAAATTCTTAACGACTATATAATCGGGCAGGATGATGCGAAAAAGACGCTTGCCGTCGCGGTTTATAATCATTATAAAAGGCACAGCGCCGGCATTCGGGCCGACGTCGAAATCCAAAAATCGAACATACTTATGATCGGGCCGACGGGTACCGGCAAAACTCTTTTCGCGCAAACTTTGGCGCGCGTTCTGGACGTGCCTTTTGCGATTGCGGACGCAACCACATTGACCGAGGCTGGATACGTCGGCGAAGATGTTGAAAGCGTTTTGACGCGCCTTGTGCAAAATGCGAATTTTGATATCGAACGCGCGCAAAAAGGAATTATCTATATCGACGAAATCGACAAAATCTCGCGTAAATCTGAAAATCCGTCGCTGACCCGCGATGTATCCGGCGAAGGCGTTCAACAGGCTTTGTTGAAACTTATCGAAGGAACGACCGCGAATATTCCGATTAACGCATCCGGTTCTGGCCGCAAACACCCCGGAGAGAATACTCAGCAAATTAATACGAACGGAATTCTGTTCATATGCGGCGGCGCATTCGACGGCCTTAACAAAATTATCGGCGCGCGCACGAATGAACGCGCCGGCATCGGGTTCGGCGCCACAGTGGTCAGCAAGCAAGAACGTACCGAGAAAAACCGTCTTGCCGATGTTCAGCCTTCCGATATTGTAAAATTCGGAATTATACCGGAATTGGTCGGGCGTTTGCCGATTATAACGACTTTGACCGAGCTTGACCAAGATGCTTTGGTAAAGATATTGACCGAGCCCAAGAATGCGATTGTAAAACAATACATGGCAATACTTGAAATGGAAGGCGTAAAGTTAACCATAAAGCCCGACGCATTGACCGCAATTGCCGAACATGCGATGAAGCGCAAAACCGGCGCGCGCGGATTACGCTCTATCTTGGAAAAAATACTTTTGACGCCGATGTTCGAT
Source organism: Alphaproteobacteria bacterium (assembly GCA_009782725.1). Taxonomy (GTDB): domain Bacteria; phylum Pseudomonadota; class Alphaproteobacteria; order Rs-D84; family Rs-D84; genus WRCC01. The sequence continues at coordinate 3,913 of WRIM01000024.1, forward strand.
GCGCCGGACACGCCGGACTTGAAAGAAATCGTCATAGACGCGGATGTTGTGGGCGGCAAGAAAGCCCCCGTGCAGATATTCGGCGCGGCAAAAAAAGCGGCGTAATCGATAAATTTCTCTCTTTCATAATTTTTCATTTTCTGATAAAATTATAATCATGTTAAAAATCAAGCATTTTGCTATTTGCTTTTTGCTGTTTGCTCTTTGTGCGGAAAGCGCGCAATCGGCCGTATCTTGCAATGTGCCGAACCTTATCCAATGTCTTGATTCCGCGTGCGCAATTAATATAAATACTCATCCCGGCGCGCGGTGCGCGCTTTGCGGCACGGATTTGGCGGCCGACGCTGTAAAGCAAAAATCCAATTATACTTTCGGCGGCGCCGATGTCGCCCCCCAGATGCAGCAATTGGCATTGGGCCGCGTTGCCGCGATTACATTCTCTGAACGCGATTTGCGTAACGCCCCGTCCGAAGCGGGCAAAAGATACGCATGGGCGTCGGCAGAATGCAGAAAAAAAGTACCGAACTGCACGGCCGAAGACATAGAAAAAAATTACGATAAATTAATCGAGCAATCTTGCCGTGCGGTACTAAGTGACAACGAATACGCCGCCGCGCATATTCGCCCCGCCGCCAAGTCGCGCGCCGCATGCAATGCGGAAATGCAAAATTATATGACCGGTAATTCGCGCTGCGGCGTGAACTTTATAAACTGTGTCGAAGACCCGGATTTCGATCGATATTTTTCAAGCGGCATAGTGGATACAAAATGCGATGACTTTGCATCCGCGCTTCGCGTCGACATGTTGGCCACGCGCGACGGATTTGTCCGCGCCCGTGCCGATTCCCTTGACCGCATAGTCACCGCGCACCGCGAATCAAGAGAGGCCCGCGTTAATGCCGTCCGCGCGGGATGCCGCGACGGAAGCCTGAAAGCCGCATGCGTTGCAACCGCGTGCAACGTGATGCCGAACAATTGTCCCGAAGTTAACGGCGGCGGCGAGGTATCAAGCGCTACCCTCCTCTGCAAATACGTAGAGCTGGCATGTGATAGGGTGAAATAAATAACAATTAACAAATAACAATTAAAAATTATGTTTCTGAAAAAAAATATCTTTTCAAAAAATACAAAAAGCAAATTATTATTTGTTAATTGTTATTTGTTAATTGTTATTTGCGCCATGTGCGCGGCGCATGCCGCGGAAGAACCGCGCGCGGTGGCGCAACGCGCCGGCATGCCGACCGCAAATGCGACGACTGCCGCGCCTGCGGCCCGCCCGACAATCGCTTCGCGCGTTCCGACTATTCGCGCTGTAAATGTCGCCGTCCCGGTGGAAGAAGAAGTGGCGGTCGAAGAAGAACCAATCGTAGAGGCGGTTGTCGAGACAATTTACACCGCGCCAATGGCATCTGGCAATGACCGCTCGAACGAATTCGCATCAATGTTCGAAGTCGCCAATGCCAGCACATCGACGGAAACATCAATGGCGGCGGCAATCCGCGCGCAACGCGCCGCAATCGACGCAGCGGATATAGCGGCCGAGGCACGGGGCGCAACCGCAACGCTTGTGGGCGCGAACGCAAACGCGTGCGACGGGGCGCTTCGCAAATGCATGTCTGAACGCTGTGGAAATGATTTTCAAAAATGCGCGGGCGACGGAGATACCGAATTCGGCGCGAAATTAAATACATGCAATCGTAATTCCGGATGTTCCGGGCGCGAATTCTCGCTTTTTGCGACGGAAATAAAGGCCGACCGCGATGCGAACGCCGTGCTAAGCCAATTTACCGAGGTTATAAATTGCGGAGTGGAATACAATCGATGCATGCTTGACCGCTGCGGCGGGGGGGGGTATCCGCGGTGTTTATCCAAATCTGGCGGAGACGCGGCAATCGCCGTATGCCAAAACATCGCAACAAATTGCCGCGCCGCCGATTCCGGACTTGCCGCGCGCATGATGGAAGTATTCGGAAATCTTCGCGTCGAGACCGAGCGCAGCATCGCATCATGGGAGCGTCAGCTGTACGCATTGCGCGACCAATTATCCGCGATATGCGTGGCAAACGGCGGTATGTTCGACACGCAGAGCTTTGATTGCGTATACACTGCCGAAATGACGGCCCAAGGGTGGGATCATCCGGTGGCTTCAAAGAAATTATTCGCAGGCCAAGCATTCATGTGCACTCCCGATTGGTTCGGCGTCGACATCACGACGTTCAAAGAAAACGCGGCAAGACTGACAAGATCGCAAGCAGGCGCGTCAAGCGCGATGCTGGGCGCGGGATTGGGCGTAGCCGCGGGCGCATTATCATCCGGCGCAATCAGCCGCGCGATTGACAGGCACAAGGCAGAAAAAGAGCTTAGCAAAGAATTGAAAAAAGAATTACCGCCGCCGCCGGTTGAATGCGAAGCCCCATTTGTAAAAGATGCAAGCGGCCAATGCGTCTGCCCGAACAATGGCGATCCGAACGATGATTGCAACTGCGCGGGAGCAAATGTTTTGCAAGACGGAATGTGCAAACCTTGTCCGACCGGAACACACAAAGAAGGCGACGAATGCAAGCCCGATACTTTAAACTGTTCCGCCAAAGGGCCGCTTTGGACGGAAAGCGGCGGCGAATGTGTTTGCAAAATCGAAATTTCAAACCTTGTAAACGGCCAATGCGTGTGCGTAAATAGCCGCGGCGATCCAAATAATAATTGCGAATGCGCCAACGGCGGCATCATGGCTACAAATTGCAGATGCCCAGATGGACAAGCAGAAATAAGCGGCGTATGCGGTAATTGTCCGAATGGTCAAATCCCGAACGATAACGGAATCGGTTGCAAAGAAATAACTGCATGCACGCCTGAACAGCTTGCGAATGGATACACGGAATTCACCCGAGACGGCAATAAGGTTTGCGACTGCAAGCCGGGCTTGCTTGAAAACCTGACCGTCACGCCTAAAAGATGCGAAGAAATGGACAAGATGTCCGTGAAAACCGACGGCTTGTTCAACAGCGGGCAATTCGTATTAAAAGAAACCGCCGCAGCCAATTTGGCCAATCACATAGCAACGCTTATAAATATAAACAAAAAAGCGGCAGAGTTGAACAGTCCGATATGCTTTATAATCGTTGGACATACCGACAAAGTTCCGGTTACAAAGCCAACCAAGGATTTTAAAGATAACCAAGGATTGTCAGAACGGCGCGCTGAATCAATCGCCAAACTACTTGCGCTGTCTCCGACGAATATTACAAACACTCGGACATTTGGAAGGGGCGAAGCAGAATGCACCTCGGCCAAGCGAGACGACCCGAATTGCCGCAGAGTGGATATATATTCCAAAGCATGCTCTTGCGCGGAAGTGGACAGCGGCACTTGCAGCAACATGCCAGATGTAAAGGCATCCACAATAAACTCTGCAACAAGTTCAGGGGGGGGTAAAACCACGGAAAATCAAGATGTTAATCGTACGTCTTCTTCTGGCGGCGCGGGACAAATGTCGGCCGCGGC
>WRIM01000025.1 GCA_009782725.1 Alphaproteobacteria bacterium
TGAAAGAAAGCCGTCTCAGAGTGTATTTCTGCGCGGGTGGATGAATCGCGCCGACCTTATGCAGGCAAGCGGCTGTCACAGTCAATAACAAAGGGGACATCATGAAAAAAATTATTTATTTGCTAATCGCAATTTGTGTCGTAAATGCGGCGCATGCCGACATGGGAACGGGGCAATTCCGCGATGCGTTGTTAAAATGCGACGATGCGCGGGATGCTTCGATGTCGGACAAGAATTCTACTAATGACATGAACCAAGTTATTTTGGATGCATCGAATTGTTATGTCAAAGTTGGAAATGCGGTGATTAAAAAATTCTATGCCGATACCGCGGAAGACACCGGAAAGAAATTCGCGGCATTTGCGAACGCCATATATTCCGCGTCCCAAAATCTTTACAGCGGCCCGGACGAATGCTATCCCGAATGCGGCCAGATTTCTACAAACCTTCGCATAAACATGACCGAAGCGGTAATCAAAAGATACATCACGGACATGCTTGATTACATCGATACTTTGGATGTGTAAAATTTTATGCGGTCGCTTTCGGCGGGGTTGCCGGCGCGACTTTGGGTGCCGGAACATCGACGGCAATCGCCATCATCGGGCATACGCCCGCGCATGTTCCGCAAGATATGCACATTTCCGGATTAATCCAATACTTGCCGTCTTTGGGTGAGATCGCCGCGACCGGGCACACGCCCGCGCACGCGCCGCAAGTCACACATTTATTAGGGTCGATTTTATATACCATTTTATTACCTTCTTAGATTTAACAATGACAATATGTATTGAAACATTGCGATGAATGCAATATAAAGATGCAATGCGCCCAAAATCGCCAATTGGCCTTTGGTTGTATCGTCTCCGCCCGCGGCGTATGCTTTCTTCAAGAATTGCATGTCGTAAGCCGTAAACAAAGCGAATACCAAGACGCCGATTATGCATACGATTGTCGCAAAAGTACTGCCCAGCGGCCATATGAATGACGCGACGCCGACAAATATCAAACCTATCATTCCCATGAACAAGAATCGTCCAAGAAACCCAAGGTCTTTGGTGGTGCGATATCCGAACAAAGCCATGCACGCGAACATCAACGCGGCGATTATGAACGCTTGCAATATGGATGCGGGATTAACGGCCAGCGACACGGCGACAAGCGGCGTTATAACAAATCCGATCATGATTGAATAAATGGCCAACAATAATCCGCCGATTGCGGGTTTAAGCGAGAATATTCTAACCTGGGCCCAAATGGATAAAAATAATCCGCCGAACATAACGATATAGAACAATGCGGAAAATCCGGTAAAGTCGGCATTAAAGACCAGCGGCAATCCCCACATCAAAGTCGCGTACGTCGATATGGCGGTCAGCGCCACCGCGCCGAACATCATCGCAAACACGCGTTTGAAAAATAATTCGATTCCGGCTGGTGCCCCGCTTTTTTGAACGGGTAATTTTTTTGGCATAATTTTCTCCTTTATTTATCTGGGAATTAATATAATATAATTGTCAAAGGATTTCAAGAAGTTTAAAATGCAATTTACCGAAGCCGATATTTTAAATGCTGGCAAAGCTTCTTTCTTGAAAAAGATGAAAGAAGTAGAAATGGCGGCCAACCTTGCAGACTGCGACGAAGCCCGCTATGCAGAGATTTTAAAATATTTGCTGCGGCTTGCGACGCTGCGCAAAACATATCTGGATCAAAGGCTTTTAAACAAAAACAGAATGAAAGAATCTTCTGTGAAACTTTATCAACAAGAACGGGAAAAATTGTCGGACAAGATTGGCGAAATCGGCAAAATACTTGGAATAGATGTAAAGAAAAACTTTATAGAATCCGCGGCGAAAATAAAATTCAAACAGTTAACGACAATCGAAAAACCCGTCGTTCACAAAAGGGTAAAATAATGGCAATCTCGATTACTCCGATTTCACCGGTCGCGCTTGAAATATTGGGGCTTGAAATCCGGTGGTATGCGTTGGCTTATATTATTTCGTTTATTTTGGGTTATTGGTTTATGCGGAAATTGTATATGGGGGGTAGGCTTCATACTAAAAAAAATTGGGACGATTTATTGGCGGCCGTAATTATCGGCACGATTATAGGCGGAAGGCTTGGCTATGTTTTGTTCTATAATCTTTCGTATTTTCTTGCTCATCCGTTAGAGATTTTTGCGGTTTGGAATGGCGGAATGGCATTTCACGGCGGATTGTTGGGGGTGATTGCGGGCGTGTTTTTCTTTTCCAAATGGAGAATCAAAGATGCTTTCGGCATTTTGGATTTAATGGCCGTTGTAACGCCGATTGGTTTATTTTTCGGCCGCATTGCGAACTTTATTAATATGGAGGTTATGGGTCGCGCGACCGACGGCCCGCTTGGCATAGTATTCGTTGACCGCGCCGGCATGCCTTTGGGAGACGGAATTCCCCGCCATGCCAGTCCCCTTTACGAGGCCGCACTAGAAGGCATTTTGTTATTCATAATAATGTTTATATTGTGGAAATTTACAAAGCTGCGAAATCATACGGGAATGCTTTCCGGGATATTTGCAATTACGTATGCATTGTTCAGAATCGTTGCGGAACAATTCCGCCAACCGGATGCCCAGATTGGGTTCTTGACCGATTGGGGATTGACCATGGGTGCGCTTTTGTCGGGGGTAATGTTGACCGCCGGCATAATCGCAATTGTTATTTCATTAAGAAAAGGTTCGACATGCCGGGAATAATCACATCCGCAAATATTCCGAAACTGCCGGGGAACGGCCCGGATTTATCCATGGGCCGGCACAGCTATATGGGCGGCGATTATTTCATCGGATACGGTCGCGTTGAGATTGGAAATTTTACTTCGATCGGCAATGGAATTACGATCGACCCGGGCGTGCATCCGCTTGACCGTTTATCGACAAGCCCGTTTACATACCAAAAATTTATGGGCTTTGAATCAAAGCATTCCAAGCCGTTCACCCAATACAAGAATGTCAAAATCGGAAACGATGTTTATATTGGTCACAAATGCACGATAATGGGCGGCGTGACAATCGGCGACGGCGCGGTGATTGGAATAGGCGCGGTTGTAACGCGCGATGTTCCGCCTTTTGCGATTGTCGGCGGAATTCCTGCGCGCGTCATTCGATACAGATTCGAACCCGCAATAATTACAGATTTACTTCGATTGAAATGGTGGGATTTGTCGGATGAAGTTATTTCAGAATTGCCGGTTTGCGATGTTTCCGAATGTATCGAAATTTTAAAAAGAATCCGCGCGTCTATATAATCCTGTAATAGTGGTGGCGGCGATTGAATGAGATTTTATTGCGGCCGCGACTTGATACGGCGTCATGCCCGCATCCAAATCCAATTGTTCAACGTTCATTGCATACATTGTAAAATGATAATGATGCGCGCCGCCACCGATTGGCGGGCAAGGGCCGCGATAACCGGCCGCGCCGAAATCGCCCGGAATTTCACGCGCGGGCGATGCAAACTTTTCTCCGCGTGCAACGCCCATGACATTCACAGGAATATCGACAACAATCCAATGATAAAATCCGTGCTCGTTTTTAGAATCCGGGTCATGCATAATCAATGCCAAACTTTTCGCATTTGGGGGCACGCCGTCCCATTCTAAATCGGGCGAAATATTTCCACCGTCGCAAGCATATTCGGCCGCGATAAATAATCCGTCGCGCACAGCGGTGCTGGACATATCAAACGCATTTGCTTTTGCCATAGTAAACACCCCCATAAGTATAATCGCCAAAATTTTTTTCATATATGTATCTTAATATCTGAATATTGCATATGCACCGGGAACATCTTCCTGTTTGGAATCGCGGTACGAATTGATAAAATTACGATAAAAAGGAATATCGATGATCGGCATAAAAAGAATCTATGACGCGCCGTTAAAAAGCGACGGGTATCGGATTCTGATAGACCGTCTTTGGCCGCGCGGCGTTTCCAAAGAACACGCGCGTCTTTACGAGTGGGCCAAAGATATTACGCCATCAACCCAACTTCGCCAAGAATTGCATCACAATGCGGATGCCCCGCACGAATATGAAATATTCAAACGCGCATACTTAAAAGAACTGAGCAGCAATCCAAACGCGCCCGCATTTATAAATGAAATGAAAGAATTATTGTCCCGAGGAAATGTAACACTGTTGACCGCGTCTAAAAATCCGGACGTCAGCCACGTCCCGGTTCTGAAAGAATTTATTGAAAATAAACTGGCATAAAATTTGCTTTGACAATTGTTCGTAATAAAAATACAATTCATCGAAACGGGTGCAACCGAGAGAGCAATATAAAAGGCAAAAATATGGTCAGATTACCCCCCCCCCCCAAGAAAAACGCGCTAATCAGCGTCACTGATAAAACTGGTCTTGAAACCTTTGCGTCGCAGCTTGTCGATCTGAATTACAATATACTTTCAAGCGGCGGCACCGCGGAATATTTGCGCGGATTTAATATTCCTGTAACCGATGTGGCACTTTATACTAAAAGCCCTGAATTCCCCGGCGGACTTGTCAAAACATTGCATCCTAAAATCTATGCCGGAATTTTGCACGACAGAACCAATCCTGAACATGTTGCCGCATTAAAGAAAATGCGTGCCAAACCGATAAATATGGTTGTGGTTAATTTATACCAATTCGGCAAAGCAGCATTGGAAATTCCGAAACCGGCCGCGGACGAACGCATTGCGGCAAAGATTACAAATAACCATGACATAGGCGGCCCGTGCATGTTAAACGCCGCCGCAAAACGCCACGGTGATGTTTGGGTTGTCACGTATGCCGAAGATTATGATACGGTCATCAAAGCGCTGAAAAACAATCCCGACGATTACGCTCTAAGACGCAAATTGGCGGGCAAGGCTGAGAATTATCTTGGCGTGTATCATGGTTCAATCGGCGCATATTATTCGACCGAGACGTTCCCGATGCACATGGCGATTCCGCTTGAAAGAATATATAACCCGCAAGACGCGGATACCGCGATATATCAAACCGTCGGTATGAAGAAAAAGCAAGTCCTTACCATGTATGGAAATCAAGCGGGCATCGGCCAACTTACCCAATAGTCGAATCAAAAAACAAAGCCCGCGTTATGCGGGCTTTTTAAATTATGTTGTTCTAAGCAAATTTTACTATTGACCAAAGTTCGCGGACTCTTTACAATTACATCAATGCGAAGGAATTCAAAGCTTAAATTTATGGCTGCTTTGTGCGGAATCGTGCTGTATTCCGCGGCTTTTGCCGACCCGCAATTTATTCAGACATACGATAACGAAATTCCAATTGCGATTGATTCAGAAATTATTTCAGAAACAGACCAAGTACCTTTAAACCAACCGGCGACGCCGGCGATACATCGCGCCGCAACCACGCCGGCGGTAACACGCGCCGCGGTGGCGCCTGTGGCCGCATCGCGGGCGCCTGCGGCAAGTCGCGCGCCCGTATCACGCGGCACCGGGGACACTGGCGCGCGTTCGGTTGCAACACGCGCCCCCGCCCAAGGTACCGCCGCGCCGCGCGGGGCAATGGCACAAACAAATGTCGCGCGCACCGCTGTTGCGCCCGCATCGCCAAGCCGCGCCGCGGCATCCGCGACGATTGCGCGCACCGCTGTGACCGGCGCTACTACTACGCGTTCCGCCGCGGGCAATGCGACGGTTGCGCGCGCATCCACATCCCCGCTGTACAGCCCGGTTCGGATTTCTCCCCAAGTAACGCCGCAATTCGCCACTTTGGAAACGCGCGGCGCCGCGGTTCGTTCCGCAAGTCTTAACAATGAAAATATCGGCGGCGCGATGCCGACCATGGAAGAGTTGGCGCAGTTGAATGATTTCTGCCGCGCGCAGTTCTTCGCATGCATGGACGGATTCTGCGACGTGCTTAGCGATGAACAGGGTCGCTGTTCATGCAGCGCGGGCGTGGCGAACTATGCGAAATCTGAAAAAGCATTAAAAGACGCGACCGAACAATTGCAGGATATCGCAATTAAAATCCAATACATCGGATTGACGCGCGACGAAGTGCGCGCGTTGTTCACAGAAACCGAAGCGGAAGAGACAATGCGCGGCATGACGGATACAAGCGCGTTGAAAGCCGACCTTGCCAAAATCGAAAAAATGATTTTCGATGTAAAGCCCGCGCAAAGCGAAGAGGGAAGAAACATCGGATACGATTTGCTTGAACTTGCGAATTTTGATTTCGATACCGATTTCGATCCCGCCGCGATATTTAATTTTGGAAAAACAGATCAAAGCATATCGAACCAACGCGGCGAGCAATTGTTCAAAACGGCAAGCACAAGATGCAACGCGGCAGTATTGAATAACTGCAAAGCCCAAGGCGTGGATATCAAAATAATCTCGGACGCGTACGACTTGGCAATTGGTCGCCAATGCATAGAATTCGAACGCACGTTGGAAGATTCGAACACCACAATGCGGCGAACCATACGCAACGCGAACGTGGTGCTTCAAAGGGCGCGTTTGCTGGTCATGCAAAACAAGAACGCGTACGACATGCGCGGATGCATAAGCGCGCTTGACGCGTGCATGCAGAACGAATTCGTATGCGGAATGGATTATGACAATTGCCTTGACCCGACGGGCCGATACATTGTGAACGGATCTGTTATTCCGGGGGCTCAACCTGGCCCTCCGGGCGGCGCGACTTTGACCGGGCTTTACGCTTCGTGGGCATATTTGGGCAAAGCGGGAACGTACGCCGCCGGATGCACGTTGCCCGGCGTTACGGACAAATGCAATCCTTGGGGGGTCAGTGTGGCCGCGACGAATAACACGAACGGCAACATCGCGGACTTTATCTCGGCGAATTTGAAATCTTCATTTCCGCTAAGCGACGCGGACATGAAGTCTATGGCGGTCGCCAAAGACATGGCCGGATTTTTGAATTACAAAATCGGATTCCATAACGACAGAACGAATAAAAGCACCGGGTTCTGCATCTCTGTATTAAACCGCTGCCAAGACATAACATACAAAGACGGCAAATATGTGAACGCGAATACGGTTGTCAAAGAATTCTTGGCAAGAACATTGGTTAATATCAAAGCGCGTCAGGATGAAATACTTGCAGAGCATGCCGCGAATTGCATATCCGAAGTTCACGGATGCTTGATGCAGCAAAATAATACGATTGGAACGGTCGGCGCGACCGCGATTGCGATCGACGTGGCGATAAGCGCGTGCAACGCGTATATAATAACATGCAAAAGCGTGAACGGCAACGACAGCATTGTTATAGATGCGGAATACTTGCGGATTGTCGGCGCGGCGATGTGCCCGAACGCGTTCCCCGCATGCGGAACATTGAACCCGTCA
>WRIM01000026.1 GCA_009782725.1 Alphaproteobacteria bacterium
AAACAACAAACTAGATAAAAAAACAAAAAAAAAATAAAACAAAATCACACAACCCACCCCCCCCCCCCCCCCCCCCCCCCCCCCCCCCCCCCCAAAAAATCCGGTCAGTGCATTGCGACGCAGCTGAATATGAACCGATTTGAAAAAGACGACGTTACCATAACCGACGCTTGCAAAAACATACAAAACTATGTGCAAACGACTTGCTCTGGCGGCGCGCGCGTAAGCATAAAGTGTGATTTGTATTGTTATGCTTTCGGCGAACCTCACAAAGATTATGCAGAATGCAAAATCGGCTTTGGAAATAATTCTTTCGATTTGAAAATGTATTTCACAGACGTCTGTGATAACGAGCGGGTCAATTGGACTTTATTCGGCCTTGGAAGAGAGAAAAAACCGGCTGTATTCAATTGCGAAAGATAAATCTTTGCAAACATTTCCCACTGTAATATAAAACCTTTTTATGATGTAATGCATCGCAGTGTTTTGTCACTCCGGCGCAGGCCGGAGTGGGTCTATAAAATATCAGTTGTTCGATTATTTGAGAAAAATTTCCGAAAGAAATTTGATATTTATCGGCGACGCTTTCGCGTCGCGGTTTATAGACCCTGGCCCGGCCTTTGCCGGGCTGACAAAATTTGTTACACAAATTTTGTTATATTTGATTATTGTTGGGTTGATGCCGGTTTTATGATATAATGCGTCGCAGAGGAGAGAGAACTTTGCGTTGGTAAAAAAATTCCTTATTTTTATGATTATCTTCGCTTGCGCGGGCGCCGGTGCGCTTTGCATCGTCGAAGACGTATGGGCAAATGACGAAACGGGTATAGAATATGTAGGGGCGAATGAAAATTCGCCCGGCAATGTGACCGACAGCAAGGGCGAATTTGCATTCGCCCCTACAAACGTTCCGACTGTAACATGCGCCCAACAAGTTTTCGCAAACGCATTGATTGCGACCGCGGGCGACGTTGCCGAAACCGATCCTGAATTTCTTATCCAAGGTTGGATTTACAGAAACTTTCAAAAACCCGAAGTAATAAGGGCGGTTTTGGCATGTCCCGAAATCGCCGCGCTTGACGACGAAGAAACAATTCAATTTCCGCCGGTCGGGTTTAAATTTCCATTGGGTCGTGAAATCATCGTAAACTATATGACTCAGCCGAAGATATTGCAACAACGACTTTTACTTGCAGACAAGCGCGAATTGCCGGGCGTTTGTCCGCGCTCTGAAAATTCGAACTATTCAATCCCGAAAATGGCCGTGAATGGCGACTGTGCGACTGCGCGCGTCGGCCCGGACGAGCATGGCACGATTTGGACCAACACCGAACCCGCATGGTATGGAATCGCCGTGGTCCAAGCCGGCGCGTGGGACGAATTCGTGGGCGTCGGAAAAAATCACACCGTGTCGTTGAAATATATCGAAGACCATTTGGACGACTTCTATCCTCATAATCACAATCGGGGCGGGGGTGCTATATCTTTGGGCGGCCTTATCACTATTCCGATGTGCACGTCGCAATCCGCTTTGGCCGACGACGGCGACATTGTAAACATCGCGGCAAACCGCACGGTCGGCGCGGACGCCGGATTTTTTACTGGCAACGATTTTTATATCGCGGGCGACAGAAACCTTCAATGGATCACATGGGCCGAGGTTGGATTCGACGTCGCCATAACCGTTGTGACAATGGGCGCGGGCACGGGCGCTTTGGCCGTCACAAAATCCATTCGCGCGGGCAAAGCGACGCGCGGCGTGTTGGAAACTATCAAAGGGCTTCGCAAAGTCGACAAAGTATTGGAATTCGAAAAGGCCGGCCGCACCATTGCGAAATCCGAAAGATTATTGGAAGCTGTAAAAAGTCCGGCAAAAATTGCCGAAAATATCAAAGAAATCGAAGTCGCAATTACAAAGCTTGACCGCGTGAAAGACGCGGACAAAATAACCGACATGGCCAAACAAATTGACGCGTTGAAAACGCTTCAAAACGAAGCCCGGTTTTTGGGTCGCCCGGAATTATTAAAAATGGAAAAAGAATTGGCGGAAATGGATCGCGTTTTGGAAAACGCGCGTCGTGGAATCGGCGGATATTCGCCCGCGCAGATTGCCGATATAAGCCGCGATGCGGAAAGAATCCGCGGCGAGCTTCGCAGTTTTGATAACGCGGCGGAATTGAAAAAATTTGAAAACGAACTGGACGCTTTGCGCAAATCCAAAGCCGAATTAGAAAAGGTCGACGACGTTAAAAAATACAACGAAGCGATGAAGACCCTTGGCGATTTGCAGGCGTATCGCCACCGTCTGAACGCTTGGAAAATTCCACAGCGCGGCAACATTGTCGCCCGCGGCGTACGCTCGATCAAAGCCGCGTATTCCGGAAACAAAGTGCTTACCAAAGGCGCGAAAGTCGCGCGCGCCGGTATGGGAAGCGTTCCCGCCAAAGTCGGCGATTGGCTTATCATGAATACGTTGAAAAATGCCGGCGCGGTCAGCAAGGCCGTGGCCGCAAGCGGATTTTTATACGGCGCTTTGAAATTCGTCGGCGATATGTACGATTGGTCTGAAACTTCGACCGGCCAATTTACAAGCAATATAGAATTCAAACCTTTGCTTTTGTTGTCCGCGGATAACCTGGAAGGCCAAGAAAACATAGTCGGTCACGGCATGTGGATAATGTTCGCGGGCGATTCGGTAAATCCTGTGGATGACGATGCTGCATTTTTGCAAGCAATGGATTTTGCCGAAAAATTTTATCAAGATATGGAAGAGGTTCAGTATGAGCTTGGCGCGGATAATTTAGATCGCGCTGCGCGCGCCGCCGCGGTGAAAAGAAAAAATCCCGCGAATGCCCCGGCAACCAACCCCGACGGAACCGTCAAAGAGCCCGAAGCCGCAACCGCGACGACCGTCGGCGCGAACAATGCCGCGCGGCTTGCCAAAGCGGCGGCGACCCCGTTTGGATTTTTATTGGCGGGGAACGGCGTGCCAGCCGGATTCTGTAACGTGGATATTTACGTGGTGCGCCCGATTATAAGAAACCCAGACCCGGAAGGCGGCGGCGAATTATTCTATCTTATCATGAACGACGAACCATGGCGGGTCAGGGCGGAATAAATTACTCTATATAATTCTCTTCCGGATACTCGGCATAATTTTCTTCGTAATCTTCTTCGTAATAATTTTCATGCTCGGCCAAGGCGTGGTCTTCTTCGGTTGGGTACAGATAATTCTGTATCGCGTCCGCGCGCTCTTCTTCCGTTCCGGGGAAATCCGGGAATAAATCCGCATCTTCCGTATCAGTGATTTGCGGCGCGTTTGCTTCATCGCCGTTATATGGGTCGACCCTTTCGTCATAATACTCGCCCGGATCATATCCGACCGCGTGAATCGGTAGTGTTATTGCTTCCGGTTCGGGCTCGACATATACGGGTTCGGGTTCCGGCTCTGACACATGAATAATCCCTTCGAAATCGTCCGGCAATCTTCCAATCGGCGGCACAGCCGTCACGGGGCCGGCATCCAAGAACGGATTGCCGTCTTGAACGGGTTCGACCACGGGCATTGGTTGTGGTGCGACGGCGCGCGGTTGCACATACGCGCTTGGGTTATCATCAAACACTTGGGCGGATGCGACTTCGCGCGGCCGCTCTGTAAGGTTCGGCACAGTATCCGACATTTTATTTTGATACAAATACAATGTCATGATAGAAAGCGCGATTAAAATCGCAAGCATCACATAGTATATCGCCGACGGACGCTGACGTCCCAATGGCGTTACCGTAACCTCGGCCGCGTTGTTTGCGGATGCCGGGCGGGGCGGCGGGGCGGATGCCGGCGGTGGCGGGGGTGGAGGCGCCACGGCGGGTTCCGGTTGCGATTGAGAAGGCAATAACGATTCGACGTCCGTATAAGCCGCCGTGTTGGTCAATATGGTATGCGGTTCCGGCGCTTCGGTTATTTCTGGCGGAGGAGGGGGCGCATGCTGTCTTATTTCCGGCTCTGGCGCGGCGCCGAATGCCGGCGGTTCGAATTCAACCGCAGAAATCGGCGGCGGGACAAAATCCTGCCTGCCCGCCGGAGCCTGGGCGAAGGTGGGCATCGGTTGCGGCGCGGCAAACTCTACCGGCTTGAACGCGATTTCTTCGTTCATTATTTTCGGATCTTGTTCGAATAATGGTTGTACTTCGTCGCTCATCTTTTTCGCCTTTGGTTTTAATTCTTGATGCTTGATTTCATTCACCGGTTTTGACAATGCCGCAAGACGCTTGGCCGCCGCCTCTGCTTCGCGTTTTGCGTCCGCAATGCGACGCTTGGCCCGGCGAAGCCGCGTTTCGGCCCGCTTTTGCTTTTCGGTCAAAGCATCCGCTTTGGACTGCATGCGCAAAATTTTCGCGGCGGATTCGCGGGGCGGCTCTTTGCCTATCTTTGCTTTGGCCTTGGCCAGTTTGTCACGAAGACGCTTTATCTCGGCCGCGGTGTCTTTGATTCTTGCATCCGTCGCGGCGATCGTATCCGTGGCATTCTGAATTTCCGCATCCGCCGCGGCAAGCCGCATATTTGCGATGTTTGACGCCGCCCGATTTCTGAATTCGTCCAATTCAGCGACAGCGTTCGTTAAATCTTCGCCCGCATTAAATGAATTTATCAATCGATTGTAAACGGTAAGGCCATCGTATTCGATATCAAGCTTTTGGTATTTGTTATTCTTTTTTGGGCGCACAGTTTCCAAATCCACCGCGTAATCGGTCGCCAAAATATCGTCCCATTTGCGTAACGCGTTATTTGCATCAGGATTGATGACAAGCATTGTATTCGGCGTGCGCGCGTCCAGCGTTTTGTCGATTACAAAAATCAATTTATGCGAGGGGTCGTAATAAGCGACAAATGTGATTTGTGATTCGTGATTTGCGATTTGAAAATCTTCCGGCGTAAGATACTTTGGCGCGCCGTCTTTGGGCGCGAAAGAAAACGACGGCACGACCGCATCGCCGGATTTCACCGCTTTCACTTTTGCCAAAGATTTTTTCTCTCTCTCCATTTGCGTTTTCGCATTCCTTGTTATGATTTCTTTTTCGGCGGTTGGAATTGGTAAGCCATTTTGCAATGCTCGTAACAATATGGTTTTCCAACAAACACGGGCGCGCCGCAGAAATGAAACTTTTCAGAATCCGGGTCGCCGATCGGCCACCGGCATTGATCTGGCTTTAACGCCGCCATTTCCAACGAGTGCTGAATTATGCGCTGATGCATCGCAAGCGTTTTGGAATTCGACTTCACGCTTGCCTTTGGCATAGCCGCGGGTTTTTCCGCTGCTTTTTTCGGCGCGGGTTTTAACGCCTTGGCCTTTGTTGCGGGCGGGGTCGGCTTTTTCTTGATTACCGGCGCCTTTGCGATAACTTTGGTTTTTGCGGCCGGCTTTTTCGGCGCAGGCTTTGCCTTAACAGGGGCGGATTTTCCCGCAGAAGGCTTTTTCACAGGGGCATCGAATGATTTGGCATTCCAGCCCAACCGATTCAGTTTGCCGACAACCGCGTTTTTAGACATGCCTATTTTTTTGCCGATTTCCGCGGTGGACAACCCCCGCGTCAGCAACGTCTTTACTTTGTTCAACACAGCCGGAGTCCAAGCTTCGTTTGCCATTTTATTTCCTTTTCTTATTTATAGTAAAAGTCTACAATATCTGCGAATCGGAAAGCAAGGATATTTTATGCTTATATTGCAAATAATGCTTTATGTCTTCGCCGCGGCGTTTGCGGTCGCAATGGCTGTCACAGATTGGCGGACGCGCATAATTCCGGATGTGTTTTTGTTCCCATTTATGCTTATCGGATTGCTGTTGGGCGTCTTTTACGGATTGCCATGGATTGCCGGCGGAATTGCCGAAGCCGTCATCGCCGGATGCATCGGATACGCATTGGGATTCATATTGAATTTGATATTCAAACTAAGAAAGTCCGGGGGACACGACCCCATAGGTTTGGGCGATATAAAGCTTTTGGGCGCGGGGGGCATATGGCTTGGCGTTACCGGGCTTTCCATAGCGTTGGTGGTCGCGTGCGTAATCGGGTTGATATGGGGATTGCGGGCGCGTCAGAAATTCGTGCCGTTCGCGCCTTTCTTTTTCATGGGCGGGATAGCGGCGATTGCGTTTATGATGTTTGCATAACTTCCGCTTGCATTATCATCGGATGATTATATATAATCGGATTATGAAGAGAGTCTATGGATTTTTAAAACTTGCCGCGTGCGCGTTGCTTATATTCGCGGCATCCGATGTTCATGCCGCTTATGATTGTCAAAAATGCTATACCTCTTGCAACAGCGGTTTTGTTATATCCAACGGCACGACATGGCCCGATAACATAGACCCCCTTAGCGCGTCGGGTGTCGCGGCATCGGGATGCAATCAATGCGCAAAGTGCGCCGCGGGTTTTACCGCGGTAGACGGGCAATGCGTGAAATGCTATACTTCATGCGATACAAGCAATAATTACGTTCTTTCCAACACCAATTTGACATGGCCGGCCAACATAAATCCCGCGACAAAAACGGGAGAGCCTTTGCCAGGCTGTCGCCAATGCGCGCAGTGCAGCTTTAACTTTCATGCGGAAAACGGCCAATGCGTGATTACTTGCCAGCTTCCAATGGAAATGATAGACGGCATATGCGGATTTCATCCGGGAACAAACCCGCTGACATTGCATGACAACGCCGGCACATTGGTAATCCCCGTGATTATGAGACCGGAATAAATTAACAATTAAAAAACCCGCCAAAGGCGGGATTTTTTATCTAAGTCCTTTGGCGCGGCAACATGCGTCCGCCGCCGCCCGCCAATCGCCGAATCCAGCGCCGGGGCTTCGCAAATCTTGCCAAGGCTGCCACCCGGTGCAATTCTTTTTGCCGTTTTGAACCGTGCATTTGGCATAGCGCCGCAAAGCGCAGGTTTGATTCGAAACCTTGCCCGTGTCGGTCGTGCATTTGACGACGACATTTTGATTCTTGGCGTCCATTACCCCCAACTCTTTACTGGATACCAATTGATACGCGAACGCGCCTTGCGCGCAAAGGGCAAAGAGCAAAGAGCAAAGAGCAATTTTTTTCATGACCGACCTTCCTTGCAAATATTATACAACATTTTGGGCAATTAAAACAAGCGGGAAAAAAGAGCTCCTAGCTCTTAGCTTTTAGCTCTTAGCATTTATCAAGTCATCCGCGATTAATTTCGCAGGCGATGTGTTTCCGCGCCGCCCAAGTTTATCCGCCCGGCCAAGTTCCGAAATAATTTGCGCGCGCGCGGCC